>JAUYDQ010000117.1 GCA_030691725.1 Candidatus Omnitrophota bacterium | reverse complement strand
TTTGATTTGGCTGCCACCTGCCTTAGAGAATTGCAGCTAACCAATAACCCTGATAAAATTATGACTATATTTAAGATTAAGATGCTGGTCTTTTCCGGGTTCAAGCCCCATTTTGATTCCTGCGTTATCTGTGGGGCAAGGATTAACGGCCATTCCAAATTCAGTTTTGCATTAGGCGGCTTGCTTTGCGCAGAATGTTACCATAAGGACCTGAAGTCGCGCACAATTTTTAGGGGAACAGTTGCATCTATCCTGCACATTGAGAAGAATGACTTTAAGATTAATCTGAATTTAGGCATGAACCCGCAAATAAAGAAGGAATTGAATATAATTTTAAATGCCTTTTTAACCTTTCATCTGGAAAAGGAACTTAAATCTCAAAAGGTAATAAATAAAATGGATAATTTTGCACCTGCGTTAAGATAGACACCCCGCACTTAAAGGAGTTGTGCGGGTGTTGTCCTGGTGGACAAGGAGGCAAAATGAAAATTGTAATTGTGGGACCGGGCGCAATGGGGTGCCTGTTGGCTAATTTTTTATCTAAGTCCAAAGAAGAAATCTGGTTTTTGGATAAGAATAAAGAACGCGCGGCAAAAATTCATCAGAACGGCATATCCATAGAAGGAATTTCTGGTTACTGGCAGTCACCTGTAAAAGCCACAACGGATATAAAAGAAATAGGCCAGGCGGATTTAATCATTATTGCGGTTAAGTCCTATGATACGAAAGAGGCAGTAACGCAGGCCAAGCCTCTTTTGGTTGAGAATACCCGGGTTCTCACGCTGCAGAATGGTATCGGCAATATTGAAATTATTAATGAAATAGTCGGCAGTGAAAGGGTAATTGGCGGAGCAACTAATCTGGGTGCAACTCTGCTTGAGGTAGGGAAAGTGAGGCATGCAGGGCACGGCGAAACAGTGATTGGCCGCATAGACGGCAAAATTCCGGTTGAGATGCGTTCAATCCGTGAGATTTTTAATAAAGTTGGCCTTGAGACAAGGATATCGCGCGATATCAAAGGCTTATTATGGTCAAAGTTAATTATTAATGTGGGCATAAATGCACTTACTGCCATAACGCGTTTAAACAATGGCAGGTTAATAGAATTTGAGGGGACGCGTAGAATTTTACGGGAAGCAGTTACAGAAGCTATCCGCGTGGCTAAAAGAAAAAGAATTAAACTTATTTACGATGACCCGCTGGCAAAGGTTGAGGCGGTTTGCGAGGCAACCGCAACCAATGTCTCCAGTATGTTACAGGATCTCCTCAAAAAGAAACGCACGGAGATAGATTTTATTAATGGCGTGATTGTGCGCCATGGTCAGGAATTAGGAATACCCGTGCCGATAAATTCTTTGCTGGTAGATTTAGTCAAGACCATTGAAGCCAGCTATAATTTAGCGTTATAGGGACAGGCACCGACCCAATCGGGGGACGTCTTTGAATCCAATCGGAAGAGTGTCCCCGATATACAATTTTGCTGCGGGGTTTGCTCGCGTGCTGAAAATTTTTGCCGTCTGCTTCGGTTTACTTCTCGTTCATTTGCAGGAATTCCAACACTTCGTATATCGCATGTCAGTTCCTGCATTCACTCGTCGTAATTCCTCGCAGACTCTTGCCAAAAATTTTCTAATGCACGCTCACAAATCCCTCCGCAAAATTAATAACCGAAACAACTTTAAAACGGAATCAGAATTATTTTGAGAAAATAAATCCGACCCTATTTACATAAATGCCAAAGACTAAAATAATCTGTACGTTAGGCCCTGCTTCAAGCCGTTCAAGCGTCCTGGGAAAGATGATGCATGCCGGGATGGATGTAGTAAGGTTAAATTTTTCCCATGGGAACCTCCAAGCTCATCTTAATCGGATACGCCTGGTAAGAGAACTAAATCAAAAATATCACCGGCACATAAGGATATTAGGAGATTTAGAAGGTTATCGCATAAGGGTTGGCAGGCTTAAGGGTAGTAAGCCTATTCAAGTCAAGAAAAGGCAGGTTATCTGGTTGACTCCTCAGGATATTTCAGGAGAAGGCAATCTAATACCGTTTGATTATAGAGGCCCTTTAAGCCAGGTCAAAAAAGGCCAGCACATCTATATTGATGACGGTAACATCGCTTTAATGGCCGAAGCCTGCGAAAAAAAGCATCTGAAGGCCAGGGTAATTGTTCCTGGATTAATTAAGGAACATAAAGGGATTAATATGCCGGATGTTCGGCTGGATTTTAAAGGATTGACGCAAAAAGATAGGGAAGATATCCGTTTTTCTATAGAAAATAAGATTGATTATATCGCTCAATCTTTTGTAAGAAATAAAGACGATATTCTCGCCCTGAAGGAAGAGTTCAGGTGTAGCCCGTATAGATGTCGGGTTATCGGGAAGATTGAGAATCGCGAAGGTATTAAAAATATAGACGAGATAATTAAGGTCTGCGAAGGAATTATGATTGCCAGAGGCGATATGGGTGTATCTATTCCCATATATGAGGTACCTATAATTCAAAAGGAAATAATCAAAAAATGTAACCGCGCAAAAAGATTCGTCATTACGGCTACGCAAATGCTGGAGAGCATGACGGAAAATCACATACCTACAAGAGCAGAGGTTTCAGACGTGGCTAATGCCATACTGGATGGGTCAGATTATCTGATGCTTTCTGCAGAGACTGCAGTCGGTCTGTATCCTGTAAATTGCGTGGATATGATGAATAAAATAATTAAGTTCACAGAGAATAATGCTTAATCATTTCAAGTTGGGCTCTTTTGGGGGGATAAAGCAGAGAAGTGAATAATGGGGAATTTTTCTTTTGATATTGTTTCTGAAGTTGACCTGCAGGAAGTGGATAACGCGGTAAATCAGGCGAATAAGGAGTTATCCCAGCGTTATGATTTTAAGGATAGCAAGGCCTCTATTGCCTACGATAGAAAAGAGAAGAAGTTAACTTTAATTGCGGATAATGATTTTAAGTTGCGCGCCCTTACCGATATTCTGGCTACCCGGATGGCCAAAAGAGGGGTTTCTTTAAAATCCCTTAAATTTAATGACCCTGAAAAGGCTTTTGAAGGGTATCTACGCCAAAAAGTAGAAATATGTATGGGTATTGATAAAGAGAAAGCAAAAGAGCTGACAGGTATTATAAAGGGGCTTAAGGTAAAAGTGCAGACTCAGATTGAAGGGGAAAAAATAAAGGTGAGCTCCCCAAAGAAGGATGAATTGCAGGCAGTTATCGCGCATCTACGGGGGTTAAACTTTTCTATACCGCTTAGTTTTTGCAATTATCGTTAATGATGAAAAACTTAGAGATTAGCGCCATATTCCGGGAAATCGCCAATATATTAGAGATAAAAGGCGATAATCCCTTTAGGATACGTGCATATGAGAGGGCAACGCAGAATATCGAGGGTTTGACCGAGGACATAGAAGATTTTGTCAGGGATGATAGGCTTATGGATATTCCGGGGGTTGGCAAAGACCTTGCGGATAAAATAAAAGAATATGTTCAGGCCGGGAAAATAAAAGCATACGAAGATTTAAAAAAGAAAGTACCTGGCGGGTTATTGGATTTACTGAATATTCCTTCTGTCGGGCCGAAAACCGCCAAATTATTATATGAGAAATTAAAGATAAAGAATATTTTAGATTTAGAGAAAGCCATAAAAAAGAATAAACTGCAGGGGATCTTTGGCATAAAAGAAAAAACCATTGAAAATATCTCTAAAGGAATAGAGCTCTTAAAAAGAGGAAGAGAGAGGATGACCCTGGCGCAGGCAATGCAGGTGGCAGATGAGTTTATTAGCGCCCTGAAGAAATTATCTGAAGTAAAGAGGATATCAGTTGCAGGAAGTTTGCGCCGCCAAAAAGAGACAGTGCGCGATATTGATATTCTGATGATTTCAAAAAAGCCCAAGAAAATAATGGATGTATTTACCGGGTTGCCTGATGTAGCTGCTGTTTTAGCAAAGGGAGAAACCAAATCTTCTGTGCGCACAAAGGACGATGTCCAGGTAGACTGCCGTGTAGAAGAAGAGAAATCTTTTGGCGCAGCACTTTTATATTTTACCGGCTCAAAGAATTTTAATATAAGGCTGAGGCAATTAGCCATAAAAAGGGGATTAAAGATAAATGAATATGGTGTTTTTAGAAAGAATAGGTTTGTTTGCGGAAAAACCGAAGAAGAGATATTTAAAATCCTTGGCATTTCTTATATTGAGCCGGAATTAAGGGAGGATACGGGTGAGATAGAACTTGCACGGGAATTTCAATTACCGTATTTGATAGAACTTAAAGATATAAAAGGAGACCTGCATGTGCATTCGAAATGGTCAGATGGTGGTAATACCATTGCAGAGATGGTGGAAGCTGCAAAACGCAGGGGTTATTCCTACCTTGCTATTACTGACCATTCCCAGAGTTTAAAGGTAGCGGGTGGTTTGAGTATTGCGGATTTAAAGAAAAAGAAACAAGAGATAGGCCGGATTAATAGGAAACTTAAAGACTTTAGAGTGCTTTATGGTACTGAAGTGGATATAGACTCTGATGGTAGACTGGATTATAAGGATGGGGTATTAAAAGAATTTGACGTAGTAGTGGCAGCAATTCATACTGGTTTTAAACAATCTAAATCGCAGCTGACCAGAAGGCTGATTAGGGCATGTAAGAATAACTATGTGCATATTATTGCACACCCCACTGGCAGGCTATGGGGTAGCCGCGATGCGTATGATATAGATATGGATGAAGTCCTGAAAGCAGCCAGAGATACCAATACTTATTTGGAGATAAATGCTTTTCCGCAGAGATTAGATTTAAATGACCTAAACTGCCGTCGGGCAAAAGAGATAGGCGCAAGATTAGTTATAGACACAGACGCGCATACCTTTGAACAGTTGGCGACAATGAGATTAGGTGTATCTGTGGCGCGCCGCGGCTGGCTGACCAAAAAAGATGTGCTGAATACGCTTTCACTTGAGGAGTTATTAAAGGCATTTAAAAAATGAGAAAAGTCTTACAAAACTTTTTACTAGTTACTAGTTACTCGTTACTAGTTACTAGTTTATGCGGTTGCCAGGATAATACTTTACATAAAGATACCCAGGTGATGATGGGCACTTTTGTAGAGGTAATCTCGCCATATAAGGATGCACCAAAGATTGTCTTTGCTGAAATAAGGCAGGTTGAAAACCTGCTGAGTAAATACAAGGAAGACAGCGAGGTAACAAAATTAAATCAACTCGGTAAGCTGAAGGTAAGCCTGGATACACTTTATGTTTTACAGAAGGCAAAAGAATTCTGGCAGCTGAGCGACGGCGCATTCGATATTACCGTGGGGCCACTTATTGACCTCTGGGGGTTTACGGATAAAAAATATCGTTTACCGGGAAGAGAGGAGATTGAGAAAACTTTAAATACAGTAGGGTTTGATAAAATTATTTTTAATATTAGTGATAATGTGGTAAAATTTAAACTTCCTGGTATGAAGATAGACTTGGGGGCAATTGCTAAGGGCTATGCCGTAGATTGCGCAGTAAAGAAATTAAAAGAACACGGAATAAAAAGTTGCCTGATAAATGCAGGAGGTCAAATCTATTGCTTAGGAGATAAATTTGGTAAGCCCTGGAGGATAGCCATACGCAATCCGCGCAAAGATGGCCTTTGGGATTATTTGGAATTAAAGAATAAAGCAGTGTCAACCTCTGGTGATTATGAGCAATATTTTAGTAAAGGAAATAAACGGTATAGCCATATATTAAATCCTAAGACTGGATATCCTACAGATTCAGGTATAATTTCTACAACAGTTATTGCTAACGATGG
>JAUYDQ010000078.1 GCA_030691725.1 Candidatus Omnitrophota bacterium | reverse complement strand
TTCTTATCTTCTTTAGGCCGCTCTTCTATAAGCACATCTCTATCTTTATTTAAGAATTGCTCCTTATAAGCGAGCGCGCATTTTCTAGAGATACCTACCAATTGTAAGATTCTTTCTTTTATGATAAGCGGATTTATTTTATCTTTTAAAATAGCAGCGGGAGTACCTAATCGTTTACTATAAGGAAAAATATGGGCGCGTAAAGGCACAATTTCTCCAATTAAGTTGACGGTATTCTGAAAATTATCCTCTCTTTCACCCGGAAACCCCACAAGAACATCAGTGGTAATAGCTATTTCCGGAATACTATTTTTTATTTTTTTAATAAGATTTAGATAATCCTCTCGGCAATAATTACGGTTCATCTTTTTTAAGATTTCATTATCGCCGCTTTGCATGGGAATATGCAGATGCTGACATAATTTTTTAGATTGCGCCATCTTCTGAATCAATTCATCTGAAATATCACCTGCTTCTATAGAACTTAATCTAATCCGTAATAATCCCTCAATTTTCTCTAACGCCTCAATCACTTCAACAAGATTCTTCTGGCTTTGCAAATCTTTTCCGTACGAACCCAAACAAATCCCGCATAGCACTATTTCTTTAAAGCCATTCTTTGCAAGCCTATTTGCTTCCTGAACAATCTCATCCAGCGGTCTACTTCTGGAAGCGCCCCGAACTCTCGGCACTTTACAATAAGAACAAAAATTATTACAGCCATCCTGAATCTTTAAGAATGCGCGGGTATGACCGGAAAAATTGCTTATACCTATTTCGTTTTGTTCGCTTAGCTCGTTATGCTCGTTTAATAATTCAAGTATTCTGTCTTTGTCTTGATTTTTAATTATATGGGTTACACCGGGAATTTTAGCAATCTCATCACTATCTAACGCTGTATAGCAACCGGTGACAATGATTCTGGCTTTAGGATTTTGACGATAGGCGTAATGAATGAAATAACGGGATTTCCGGTCGGCAATTGAAGTTACGGTACAAGTATTAATAACGTAGGTGTCAGCTTTTCTGCCATTATCTATTTCCTTAAATCCGGCGTTAACAAAACGTTCTCTTATACTCTGGGTATCATATTGATTTACCTTGCATCCCAGGGTAAAAAATTTAACAGTTTTCATATGAGGTCTTGCGGGGTGCAATCAAGATATAATCCAATAAAGCTTGTTACTGCGATTGCCGCAGTTTCTACGCGTAAAACTAAATCTCCCAAAGAAACAGGGATAAAACCTGCTTTCTTTGCCAAATTAATTTCTTCCGAAGTAAAGTCTCCCTCTGGCCCAATGATAATTAATATATTTTTCGCTTTATTTATTGCGAGAATATCTTTCAGGTTTTCCCGCTCGCCTGCCAAAGTAGGTATTAGTTTTAAATCATAATCGCTCGATTCAGATAAAACTTCTTTTATATTCTTTATCGGTTCAACAACCGGCAAGGTATTCCTCTGGCTCTGAAGGCTGGCATTTAAAGCAATCTTCTTCCAGCGCTCCTGCCGTAATATTCTTTTATGCTTATTCAGTTTTACAATCACGCGTTCAGTTTCTAAAGGAATAATCCTCTGGGCTCCCAGTTGCGTAAGTTTGTCAATAATTTCATCCATACGGGAATCTTTGGGTATAGCGCAGGCAACCGTAATCTTAATTTTTGATGGATTAGGAATAAATTTTTCCTTGCCTTTAACCTGAAAAATCATGCTTTTGGGTAATAATTTATCTAAAATAGAGCGATACTCATTGCCTTCGTCATCAAATATAACGACCTCCTCATTCAATTTAAGCCTTAAAACATTTTTGGCATGATGAACTTGGTCTTTATTATCGATAATTATTTTATTATCTGAGATATTTTGGGAAGGACAATATAATCGGTGCATCTAAAACGCTCTCCAGATTAACTGAATACCCAAAAATATAATTGTCAGCCCGCAGATAAGACTAAATATTGAAGAATAAATTGCTTTTTTCTCTAAAAAAATGCGTGGTATTATTCCTGCAAGAATAGTTAACATTATCAGAGGAGACACAAACGTGCCTATGCCAAAAGATAGAGAATATAATAAGCTGGAGAGCCAGGTCCGGGAAATCAAACCCACGTAAGAGAGTATGGATAAAAGCGGCGCGCAGGGCAGGAGACCGATAATTAAACCTACCGTGAAAATACTCTTTTTATCGCGCTCCAATAAATTCTTATACAAGGATTGCCAGAAATTAAATTCTAACTTTTTACCGAAGACCATAAATAAACCTATAATAATTATAAAACCTCCGCCTAATATGAGGACGTATTTGTACAGGCCGCCTAATAATCTCTCTATCGCAAATCTGCTTAAAAAGAAAATCGCCAGGCTCAACGCAACATACACGGATATCCTTGCCACAGAAAATAAAATATAAACCATCACTCCCTTGGAAATAGTCTTCTTTGTTCCCGCGATATAAGTGATAAGAAAAGGCCCGCAACTGGCAATGCAGGGGCCAGAGCCGAATAATAAACCCGTTAGAAATAGGCTAATGATTATTTTATTCACCGGCTTGAATTTCTTTCTCTGAGAATACCTCGGCAGTAAAGATATAAATCTCAGTAGATTTATCTTTCCAGGCAAGAGCAGGAAGCCCAGCTTTGTGACTACACAGATTAGAAAGAAACTCTTCTTTTGACCAGCCGGTTTCTGTCGCTACCTGAGGAAGGAAGACGCCGCTATTAAAGCCGTGTCTTAACAATACACCATGAATTCCCATCTTGATCTCATCTGCTGATTCTATCCTTTTAAGAGGAGAAAGTACAGATAGCTCTATCTCGATATCTTTAAGTTCACTCAATATTAGAGGCGGAAAACGCGGATCATCCACTGCTGCCTCAACGGCCATATCTCTAACTGTAAGATACAGAGGCTGCTGTCCGATGAGATTTCCGATACAACCGCGCAACTCGCCGTGTTTATGAAGCGTAACAAATGCACCCATTTCTTTAAGCAATATAGGATCTGTCTCGGTAAGCTCTAACTTCTTACCTATCTTTAAATATGTCTGGATAGAATTACGCGCAATCGCAAGCAACTTTTTCCTCTGTTCTTTGCTCAACATAGATATTTCTCCTTTTTCTTGGTCAATAAGACAACTGGCATAGCCCACTGTCCAAATCCCTTTAATTTTTTTGCCGGTTACTTCACTGGAATTTGTATGTTGCAAAACCTTCAGTTTATTGTGGCCTAATTCTTTGGCTAAAATTAATGTGGACACAACCGGAAATCCTCCGCAGAGTTGAAGTTTACCTTCACGCAATCCATTATATAATCCTTGGGCATCCATATTTTTTAAGTAAGATAGAGTCAAATTATCAACTATTTCTGACTCTTCATAATCATACCCATGGTACATATCAGTAGAGGCAACTACAAGTACATCTTGACGATTGCCTATGGCTTCCTTAAGCAGATCTGCTAATTTTTGACAAGTAGCAAGCGTACAATCTCCCATGACTATAGGTACAATCTTAGGATTAGCACTTCGACTGCGCTCAGTGCTAATGGTGAGCGTAGTCGAACCATTAGAGAGAACTTTTTGCAAAAACGGCAGTTGTACCTCTACAGAATGCTCTTTTTCAAAAGCGCCTGGTTCAAAAAAGATATCCTTATCTTTATAGAGTAATCTCTGTGTAAATTCTTTATCTATTTCCAGATCGCCCAAAGGCGTACGGAATGCACCTTCGGGATATATAGATACCCCACTAAAACTATAATAGTGGCTGGGCCCAATCACAATAATTATCTTATACGGTTTATCTTTAATGAGTTTATAGCCAAGGGCAGCAATTCCTCCTGAAAAGCCATAACCAGCGTGTGGCGAAATCAAAGCAAATATGCGGCCTTCTTCGGCTTGCGGGTTTGCACTGTCAATGAAATTATCAAGCATTTGCGATAGCTCCTGGGGACTATCAGGATAGAAGCTACCCGCGACATTAGGCTCTTTTACCTCCTGGGCATAGCTTAAAACACCAAAGACTAACCAGCAAAAAATAAAGACCGAAAGCTTAATGCCAGATACCTTCAATCTTTTCTCCGCAAAATTTACATTTTCCATCGATAATATTAACTTTTGAAACAAGAAATATTCCCCTGCGTTCAATAATTACCTTCTTGCATTTAGGACAATATGTATTCTCTGCGGGATTACCCGCAACATTACCTATATAAACATATTTTAAACCGCAATCTAAGGCAATTTGCCTAGCTCTTTCCAAGGTCTCCACTGGTGTAGGGTTAATAGTATTAAGTTTATACATAGGAAAAGCCCTGGAAAAATGTAACGGCGTATCTGCTCCCAAATTTTCTTTTATCCACAGGCACATTTTCGTAATCGAATCCTTGTCATCATTATAGCCTGATAAAATTAAGTTGGTTATCTCTAAATGCACACCTTCTTCTTTTAATATCTTTAAGCTCTTAAGCACCGGCTCCAATGTAGCCTCGGACATCTTAGCATAAAAATCATTGGTAAAACCTTTTAAATCAATATTGGCAGCATCTAAATATTTAGATAACTGTCTTAGGGGTTCTTCATTTATATAACCGGCAGAGTGCATAATATTCTTTATGCCTTGCTCCTTAGCTAATTTAGCTGTCTCTAACATATATTCATAGAATATGGTGGGCTCGGTATAAGTATATGCAATGGTAGGAGAACCTGATTCTTTTACTTTTTTAATTAAATCCTCAGGCTCAAGATAAATGTATTCCACCTCTTCCGGCTTCCTCTGAGAAATCTCCCAGTTCTGGCAGAACTTGCATCTTAAATTACAACCCGCAGTAGCTATAGAAAAGGCAGTGCTACCGGGCAAAAAATGAAACAACGGCTTCTTTTCAATAGGATCAATATGGATAGCAACGGGTTTTGCATAAACCAAAGAATATAATACCCCGTTGCGGTTTTCTCGTACGCCGCAGAATCCCCGTTTACCGTTGGGTATAACGCAAATTCTCGGACACAACTGGCATTGCACAACTTTATTTTCTAACTTCTGATAAAAGAGTGCCTCTTTTAATTTATCCTGTGCATATAAAGGCAGCCTTAAGGAAAACCCGCTGTTGATTATAGCAGGTAGATAAAGGCAGGAAACTATTAGAGCAAATAAAAAAGCTAAACCTATAGCTAACCTGAATAAATTTTTCATCTATTTCTGGAGGACAAATTGCAGTGATTCGGCACTCATAAAATCTTTCATTAATGAAAGATTTTATGGAGCTGGAGGGAATTGAACCCTCGGCCCCCTCGTTGCGAACGAGATGCTCTCCCGCTGAGCTACAGCCCCTTAATATTTACTTCGCTTCATAACTAATATCTTCACTAAAATTTAGCACAACTTAGGTCTTTTAGCAAATAAAAAAGTACCTTACGCTGCTTTGCTTCAACTTATTATAATATGAATGTTTAAGAAGAAGGTGTTAATGGGTAGAAACTGCAGGCATATAGATACGATTTTTCATGATAAACGCAGGATTATCAGCTGTGCCACAAGTAGCATCCGAAGAAGGAGTCCAACATGCGCCAATTTGCACTTCAATGTAATTATTCGCTGAACTATATGAATAGTAAGTAGCCTTAGATGTGGTAGTGCTAAAATCGCTCCTGATACGGCTTGAGGTGAGAACCGTACAAGCAGAACCAGGACAAGGACTAGTAACGGATGCATCAGGATAATACAAAAACCGATAATTAGCTGAATCATATATATAAGCAATCTGTTTATCTGACCCGTCCAGCTGCCCGTTATTATTAGAGTCTACCCGGATTGCTATCCCGCTATTGGGTGAAATAGTAATTGCCTGTACCGGGTAGTTAGTGCTACTGACAACATTACCAATCGCGCCGCCTGAAGTGCCTGTTCCGGTTAAGTTTTTTGCCATATCCTCTAAAACATAAGACGCGTCATTCTGTAATTTTGCCCGTCTATCCGAAGTTATGACATGGTATTGGCTGAATGTATCAATACTAGAAAAACCTATAACTATAAGGCTAAAAATACAAATCGCAATTAATAATTCAACGAGGGTAACAGATTTATTATGGCGTGGGTTCATTCCAGGTTATAGTTACTTTTGCTTTTCGCATAGGGCTATCGGGAGAAAAACCGGGAGGGACACTTATTTCATATGTAGGAGTATAATCAATTCCATCCAATCTCTCTGGACTACCAGTTCTTGTCCCTTTTTGTAAC
>JAUYDQ010000059.1 GCA_030691725.1 Candidatus Omnitrophota bacterium | reverse complement strand
CTCCGCAAAATTTAACAGGATCCGCTAAAAACTGAATATGGATAAATTGAAAAATATTATTGTGAATATGCCGGATGCGTCGGGGGTTTATTCTATGAAAGATAAGACCGGTCAGGTTATTTATATCGGTAAAGCCAAGTCTTTGAGGAAACGCCTAAGTACGTATTTGGGCCGCGACCTTTCCAGTAAGACCGTTGCTCTTATGTCTAAAGTTGATGATATTGAATATCAGTTATGCCAGAATGAAAGTTTGGCGTTATTGCTCGAAGCCAGCCTCGTCCATAAATATAAACCTAAATATAATGTCTCTTTGCGCGACGATAAGAGTTTTCCTGTGGTAAAAATAACCCATGAAGAATTCCCTGCAATATACATTACCCGTAAAAGAATCTCGGATGGCTCGCATTATTTCGGACCTTATACAAACGCCAAATTACTTCGGCAGGCCTTAAAGATTATCCGTCGCTATTTTCCTTTTCGTTCCTGCAAAAAGCTTCCCCAAAAGGCTTGTATTTATTACCGGCTTAAACTCTCTCCAGCTCCCTGCATTAGTAAAATTAGTAAAGAGGAATATGCTAAGACTATCGAGAATATCTGTTTAATTCTAGAGGGCAAGACCGATACCCTGATTAAGAAGTTATCGCAGGAGATGAATTTAAAATCCAAGGAGCAGAAATTTGAAGAGGCAGCTAAAATCAGAGACCAGATAGAGGCCTTAAGCGTAATGGCGCAAAGCTCAAGTCGTTTTAGCCGCAAGGACGAGGTAGAGGACTTAAAGAATTTACTGCAATTGGCAAAATTACCCGAGCGAATTGAGGCATTTGATATATCTGATATATCGGGTAAAGAAGCTACAGGCTCAATGGTAAGTTTCTCTAAAGGGATGTCGGATAAGAATAATTACCGGCGTTTCCGCATTAAAACAGTGCAGGCAATAGATGATTATAAAATGCTTAGTGAAGTAATCCAGCGACGCTATTCAAGATTAATTAGGGAGAATCTAACTCTTCCGGATTTAGTTCTTATCGACGGAGGGAAGGCACACCTTTTGACTGCAGAGAGAGAAATGAATAAATTAGGTATAAGCATACCCTTGGTAAGTATAGCTAAGGATAGAGAAAACATTTATATAAAAAATAAAGCAAATCCCATCAGATTAAATTCAGATATACCGGCATTAAATTTGATACGGAGAATTAGAGATGAGGCGCATAGATTTGCGCTTGCTTACCACCATGTATTAAGGAGAAAGAAAACCATTGGCAAATAAAAAGCACGAGAGTATTAGAATTTTCGGGTTTAAAAAGTTAACGCCTTTTGCTAAAAAAGTCTATAATACAATATTAAGTATTCCCATGGGCCAAGTGCGTAGTTATAGATGGGTGGCTAAGAAGATAGGCAAGCCTCATGCGACGCGCGCAGTGGGACAGGTTTTAAAACATAATCCCTGGCCTTTAATTATTCCCTGCCACCGCGTAATTCGTAGTGACGGAAATTTGGGTGGGTATTCCTCGGGTCAAAAAAAGAAAAGAATTCTTTTAGATTTAGAAAAGCAAATTATAAAAGATATGGTATAATATTACGGGAGGTGCAGGATGGATATAAAAAATTATTTGAAATTAATGATTGAGAAGAATGCCTCTGATATGTTCTACCGCGCAGGAGGGAATGTGCGCATGCGCATCGATGGTAAAGTTGTATCTATAGATGATAGAATTGTAAGTTTGGATGAGGTTAATGATTCGGTTAAGGATTTAACCTCAAATGAGCTCAGGGATTTTTTTCAAAGGAATCTGGATGTGGACTTTGGGATATATATACCGGAACTTGAGCATCGCTTCCGTATAAGTATCTTTATGCAGCGTAACTGGCCGACTCTGGTTATCAGAAATATCCGTTCCGAAGTCCAAACCTTTGAAGAGCTCCATTTGCCCGGCGACATTTTGAAGAGCTTGTCGATGGAGACAAGGGGCCTGGTTCTTTTAACCGGGAGTGCAGGCAGCGGTAAATCTACAACCATTGCCAGCATGATTGAATATATTAACAACAATGGCTATAAGCACGTTTTAACTGTCGAAGAGCCTATTGAATTTACTTTTCATGATAAGAATTCTATCATCAATCAGAGAGAACTAGGCCGCGATGTATCATCATACAGAGTAGCTTTGCGTGCTTTTACCTTGCAGAGCCCGGATGTAATATTTATAAGTAATATCAGAGACTACGCCACAATGTCTGCGGCTTTAACTGCTGCAGAAACAGGAGTATTGGTTTTAAGCACCTTACATACTGTGAATGCGGCGCAAAGCGTGGAAAGAATCGTTAATTTTTTTCCACCGCATCAGCATCAAGAGATAAAGACGCAACTCTCTTCTTTATTAAAAGGCGTGATCTCTTTGAGATTATTACCCATGAAGGATGGCCCGGGCCGTATACCGGCTTACGAAACTATGCTCCTTACTCCCACGATAAGCCGGCTTATCAGAGAAGGAAAGATCTGGGAGATAACTCCGTTTATTGAAGACGGCACTATATTTGGCATGCAATCATTTAATCAATCCTTGGTAAAATTAGTCAGGGAAGGTAAAGTAGCTGAGGAGGTCGCAGCAAATTACGCAGATAATAAAGACGAATTTGTTTTAGCTTTAAGAGGCATCAAGAAAATATAATTAAGACTAATTCCGGAGGTGTCAAGATGTTAGAAGATATCAAATCAAAACTCGCATCAATAAATAATCTCCTTGAACAACTAAGAGGTTATCTTTGACATAGATAATAAAAAGAAACAGATAGAAGATTTATCCTCCCGGATGGGCAATCCCGGATTCTGGAATGACGAGCAGAATTCTACAAAGGTAGTAAAACAATTAAAGTCTCTAAAGTCAACGGTTGAACACTGGGAGGCTACTTTCCATAAATATCAAGAGTTAAAAGAACTCGCCGATATTTTACAAGACCAAGATCAAGAATTAATTACGGATCTGGCTAAGAACGTCGATTCCCTTACGGCGACGGTAGATAAACTCGAATTTAAAACCCTTTTAGGCGGAGAATTTGACAAAAATAGCGCCATCTTAAGTATTAATGCAGGTGCAGGCGGTACGGAGTCTTGCGATTGGGTTGCGATGCTCTTTCGTATGTATAGCAGATTTGCAGAAAGCCACGGGTACAGTATAAAGACTATAGATGTGCTTTTTGGCGAAGAGGCAGGAATAAAAAACATTACAGCTTTGATTGAAGGAGATTATGCCTATGGGTATCTGAAGGCTGAGCGCGGTGTGCATCGGCTGGTGCGTATCTCACCGTTTGATGCAAATAAACGCAGGCACACTTCTTTTGCCTCAGTAGATGCAATTCCTGAAATAGAAGAAGACATAGATTTAAAGATAGAAGAAAAAGATTTACGCATTGATGTATACCGTTCTTCCGGGCCAGGCGGCCAAAGCGTAAATACCACGGATTCAGCAGTAAGAATTACGCATATTCCCAGTGGCATAGTAGTTCAGTGTCAGAATGAACGCTCTCAATACCAGAATAAACAGGTGGCCTTAAAGATATTGAAGGCGCGGTTTTATGAGTTAGAGAGGAAAAAGAAAGAGGAGCAGTTGTTAAAACAATACGGGCAAGAAAAGAAAAAAATCGAATGGGGCAGCCAGATACGCTCTTATGTCATGCATCCTTACACTATGGTAAAAGACCACCGCACAGAATACGAAACAGGGGATGTATCTAAGGTGATGGACGGCGGCCTCGATGAATTTATTGAAGCGTATTTAAAACAACAAGCTGAAAGCAGGCATTAAAATGTTAGGATTTGTTAAAAAAATAATTTTAACTAAAAAACAAAATCTGATTAGCCGCAGATTCCCTGATGTCAATATTGTTTTGCATCCGGACCTCTCCAGCCCTTCTCTTAACAAGATGGTAAAATTAGCTAAAATCGTTAATACGGTAAATAGTTTTGAGGCTAAGATTAGCGCTCTCTCCGATACGGAATTAAGGCGTAAGACCGAGGAGCTCAGGGATCATATTTTAAAGAAATTTAAAGTTTATGAGTCTGAAATACAAGAATTAGAAGAGGTGTTATTATCTGTGGCTATCCCCGAGGAGAAAGAGAAAATAAAAGAGAAGTTAAAGATTACCAGAAATAAAATCTTTGAGGACATACTGCCCGAAGGCTTTGCCATGGTAAGAGAGGCAGCTAAACGCACTGTCAATATGCGGCATTTTGATGCGCAGATAGCCGGAGGCATTGTGCTACACGAAGGTAAAATCTCGGAGATGGCTACGGGTGAAGGTAAAACTTTGGTGGCAACCCTTCCTGCATACCTGAATGCGTTATTGGGCCGCGGGGTGCATATCGTAACCGTAAATGATTACCTGGCGCGCCGTGACCGCGAATGGATGGGGCCGATTTACGAGTTCTTAGGGCTAACCGTCGGGGTTATACAGCACGAGATATCTGACGAACAGAGAAAACAGGCTTATGGCTGTGATATAACCTACGGGACAAATAATGAATTCGGCTTTGATTATCTGCGCGATAATATGAAATATAGCCTCGAGGATTTAATGCAGAGGCCTTTTTATTATGCGATTGTGGATGAGGTCGATTCTATATTAAT
>JAUYDQ010000023.1 GCA_030691725.1 Candidatus Omnitrophota bacterium | reverse complement strand
TGCGTCATATAAACCGTGCCTAGGCCTGCCAGGATAAACGGTTGTAATTTCGAGGTCTGAGGCAGGATACCCATCTTAAGTAAAAATGACGTTCCCATTTCCACATTATTCTTAGGTTGGGAGACAAAAGAGATAAAAGGTTCTATCTGAAACTGAAGCAATTGGCTGGGATTAAAATTTAACTTTTGAGTGAAAAGTTTGAGGTTAAAGTCAAAATCAACCATAAAAGGAGTAAGGCGGTAGTCTTTTTTTCCGCGTAATTTCCCCCACCCGAAACCTGTGAAGAATTCTATTCCTTCAAGACATTTTTGTTTCTCTTCCTGCGCTAGACCCATATCTGACAGGATAAGGCTGGCAGTTAACAATATAACAAAAAAAGTAATCCTTTTCATAAAACCTAATTATATAAAAAAGCGCGTATAATGCAAGAAAATTTTTACATTGATTGTAAATTTAAGCGGTAAAACCAAAATGGATATTTTACCTATTTTTGCACAGAAAGAATCCGGAATCAAAAAAATTAAGATATAAAGTTTTAGCAGGCGCCCTTTAAAATTAAAAACAGGATATTTCTATTTTGGTAACAATACGACATTTCTATTTTGGCTTGACATTCTAAAAATAAACTATTTGACAAATTAACTTAAAAATTATATTATAAATAAGTCTTTTTCTTTAAGGAGAAGGTTAAATGAACCCCGCCCTTCCTAATAATATCCATTTAAATAAGTTAAGGAAGAGCGGGGTCATAAACTAGAAAGGAAGGGCGGGGTGAAGGAAATACGCATTCATGCCCGCGCAGGTCAAGGCGCGATTACTACTGCAGCGCTATTAGGTTATGCCTATTTTTTAAAAGGAATGTACCCTTATGCCTTTCCCAATTTTGGCGCAGCCAGGATGGGAGCACCCATGAATGCTTTTGTGCGCGTAGATACAAAACTGGTGCGCCTGCGTAGCCAAATTTATGAACCGGATTATGTGATAGTAGTGGACGCAACCCTTATGCGCGGTTTTAATTGTTTCTCCGGGCTTAAAGAAGACGGAATCGCTATTATTAATGAAAAAGAAGGCGCAAACATTCCAAAAGTAAAGACAAAGCAAAAAATATTTATTGTTCCAGCTACTGATATTGCAATAAAGACAATCGGCCGGCCTTTGGGTAATACTGCTTTAATCGGAGCATTTGCTGCGGCTACAGGCGAATTAGATTTGGATACTCTATTAGAGGTAATTAAGAAGAGATTCACGGGCAAAGCTCAGGAAGGGAATATTCAAGCCGTGAAACAGGGATACGAATATATAAAAAGTTTACACTGAAGAGCGTACAATTTACAGCAATAAAGTAGCGAGTAGCAAGTAGAGAGTAGCGAGATTTCTCGCTACTCTCTACTCCCGAGCGAAGCGAGGAAAGATGTTTGGACCGTTAATAATAAAACCATGCAAGAGCAAAGGCGATAAGACTGGGTCTTGGAGAGTAAAGTTAAAGCCTAAATTTCTGCAGAAGAACTGCATTGCCTGTAAGATGTGTGTTTTGATTTGTCCTGAAGGTTGTATACAAGGTAAAGAAAAGAATACATATATAAATAATGAAGATTACTGCAAGGGCTGTGGACTCTGTGCTCAAGTATGTCCTAAAGCTGATATTGTGATGATAGAAGAAGGGTCTGAAGGAGAAAAGAAGTGAAAGAGTTTTTAGAAGGCTCGCGCGCGGTTGCGGAGATAGTAAAGTTATGTAAGCCTGGGGTTATCTCTGCTTATCCGATAACCCCTCAGACACACATTGTGGAAGAATTAGCCAAGATGGTAGCTGACGGCGAGCTAAACGCTCAATTTGTGAATGTAGAAAGCGAACATTCTGCAGCATCGGTGGTCTTGGGTGCTGTGGCCACAGGCGTACGCGCTTTTACCGCTACCAGTTCCCAAGGTTTACTTTATATGGCAGAGGTGCTTTTTAATATCTCAGGATTGCGGCTTCCTTTGGTTATGACCTGCGCAAACCGCGCTATATCCGCACCTATCAACATATGGAATGATCAACAAGATTCAGTATCCTTGCGTGATAGTGGTTGGATACAATTGTACGCGGAAAATAACCAGGAGGCAGCTGATTTGCATCTGGTGGGTTATCGTTTAAGCGAAGATAAATCCATAATGCTTCCGGTGATGGTTTGCATGGACGGTTTTATTTTAACGCACGGCATGGAGACAATAGATATCCCCAAGCAGGAAGAGGTGAATAAGTTTCTTCCTGGCTATCGCCCTTTATACAAACTAGACCCTGCCGAACCTTTGACTATGGGCCTATTAGCAGACCCGGATTATTATCTCGAAACGCGTTTTGCAATTCAAGAGACCTTTAAAGATGTATTAAAAATGATCCCCAAGATTAACGAAGAATTTAAAAACCATTTCGGCCGGGATTATAAAGACGGATTAGTTGAGGAATATTGTACCAAAGACGCAGAAAAAGTAATTGTAGCTATGGGTTCGGTCTGCGGCACAATTAAAGAAGTCGTTGATGCGCAAAGAGCAAAAGGTAAAAAGGTCGGGCTATTGAAGATTATATCTTATCGGCCGTTTCCTTATGCGAGGGTATACGATGTATTAAAAGACGTTCCCCGAGTCGCAGTTTTAGATAAGGCAGTGTCTCCAGGTGCTTACGCACCACTAGCTGTAGAGATAAAGGCAACATTTTTTGGCAAAAAGAAGTGTCCCAAAGTGATTAGTAGTTTTGTAGCCGGCTTAGGCGGACGAGACATAACGCTGGAATCTGTAAAAGAGATATTCGGCAAGTTAACCCAGAAAGAAGTTAGTTTAGAATTCATTGATTTAAAACCCGAACTACTTAAGGAAGAATATGGAGAGTAATCCTTTATTTAAACCCGGGCATACTGCCTGTGCCGGTTGCGGTCAGGCAGTGGCTACGCGATTAGTAATAGATGCAGCAGGCAGTAACACTATTGTTGTAAACAATACCGGCTGCCTGGAAGTATTCTCTACCCGGTATCCGGAGTCAGCTTGGAATGTCCCCTGGATACACTCCTTATTTGAAAATGCCGCGGCAGTTGCTTCCGGCGTAGAAGCAGCCCTTATTTATTTAGGTAAGAAAGATACTACTAATGTTATTGCCCAGGCAGGAGATGGCGGCACAGCAGATATTGGCCTTCAGGCATTATCGGGAATGTGGGAGAGGGGCGCAGACATTCTTTCGATCTGCTACGATAATGAAGCCTACGAAAATACGGGAATTCAAAGAAGCGGATTAACTCCTTATGGCGCAAATACAACTACAACGCCGCCCGGAGCAAAATCTATCGGTAACATTTGTTATAAAAAACCTATGCCTGAAATTGCCAATGCACATGGTATTCCTTATGTTGCGACTGCATCTTGCGGTTTTCCTCAGGACCTGCAGCGCAAGGTAAAAAAAGCTATATCTATTAAAGGCCCCAAATATATTCAGATACATGTGCCCTGTCCTTTGGGTTGGCGCCACGAAACCGAGCTTACATATCAGATAGCCAGGCTAGCCGTAGAAACCGGTTTGTATCCTTTAATTGAATATGAGAATGGCAAATTAG
>JAUYDQ010000138.1 GCA_030691725.1 Candidatus Omnitrophota bacterium | reverse complement strand
GGAAAGATAACATAGAACCTCGTCGCATAATCGTCCTTCTCTATCCATTTGCTCTTCGCATATTGGCCCTCTCCCTTCTCAGGGAACTTTATTACTTTCCATTTCCAGCTGACCAGCGGGTGTTTTTTGGGATCAAATCTTATTTCATAGAAGATGCCCGAGGCTGAATTCCTGCTGTAGGCGGCTAAATACCCTCCTATTTTTTCTACTTTAACAGAATATAGGACCCTGCCTTTAAATATCTTTTCTTCCCATTCATTTAATGCGTCTTTTCTATCAAAAGAGAACCACTTTGTTATCCACGCGGCAGAAGCAGAAGAAAACAAAAATACAAATATAACAATAGATAATATCACTAACAATATGATTCTTATATTCCTCTTCATTTTATCAAGGTAAATTTTTTTATTTATATTCTAACTACAATTTTACTACCAAATTACAAAGTGTGCAATTAAATTATCTTTGAAAGTTCTACTGTTAGAAACTTACTCCTTTTAAGCTTGTTCCCCTAAACAATTGATAAACGTTTCCACCACGCGACTATTAAATTGGCTACCTTTATTTTCTTTAAGAATAGCTATCGCCTCTTCTTTACTAAAAGCCTTGCGATAAGGACGGTCAGATACCATTGCATCAAAGGCATCCGCTACAGCAACAATCGAAGCAAACAAAGAAATCTCATCCATCTTTAAGTTATGGGGATAACCTTTACCATCAGGCCGCTCGTGATGGTTAAGAACAACAGATAAATTCGGTTTTAAAAATTCAATATACTGCAAAATCTCCTCTCCAATTACAGGATGCCTTTTAATTATCTGCCATTCTTCTTCAGAAAGTGAACCGGGTTTGGTTAATATCTTCTCCGGTATGCCAATCTTGCCAATATCGTGCAAAATGCAGAGGTCCTCAAGCAGCTTAATTTCTTCCTCAGGAACTCCTAAGTGTTTAGCAATATCAACTGCATAGCTCTTCACTCGCTCAGAATGACCCCGCGTGTAAGGGTCTTTTGCTTCCAAGGCCTGGGCTAAGGATTTAATAGTATTTAAATAATTACGGTGTAATTTAGCCTGCGTTTCTTGAAGACCATCGGTCATCTTATTAAATGCAGCGGCTAATTCCTGTATTTCATCCTTTGATTTTACGCTTACCTTCTTTTCAAAGTTGCCCCGTTCCACTTCTTTTACTCCCAATATTAGACTGCGTAAGGGATGGGTTATCCCCCTTGACACAAACCAGCCCATCAATAAAGAAAAAACAACCCCCAAAATTAAAACTCCCAAAAATCTTTTGGCCAATAATAACTGCATCTGTCGCATAGACTCTGCCGAAACATCTAATCCCACGATTGCCACAACCTCTCCTTGCCGATTGTGAATTGGGGCATAGCCGGAAAGCCAAATACCCCATTTATCTACGTTGAGTTCCTTATCAACACTCGGCATATTGAAAGCAAGTTGCATCTCGGGTATATGTGAAACATCATAACGCTCTCCACAATAAGCGATTTCTCCTCTTTTATCACCTGAATCCAATACAAACATCCAGCTATTTTCTTTTTCTGTCTTGACCATAGTATAAACGCTGTCAATAAGAGGGTCGCTATCTCTTATCTTTTCTAAAACTGCCTTTATTTCTTTGTAAAGCGCCGTATTCTGACTATCCATCTCAGGTTTTATCTGGCTATGTTTGTCTCCATCAATAAGCATGCTGGCAAGTTTTGCTAAGCCCAATATCTTCCCGCGCAGTTCTTCTTTCTGCTGCATAATAGCTTTCTGGTATATAAAATAAGCCGTAACCACCAGAACAATAGCTAACAATGCAATAAAGATTATGCTTAATTTTACTTGAAAACCCAGTCGCTTCATTTTAGTATTATAATCCTACTCGCTTATGCTATCTATCCTTATAAATAAGATTCAACCCTTTAAGCGTTAAATCTCTGTCTATCTTATCAATCCGCTTACAATACTTACCAATCAAATCGATATTTCCCCCTGTGCCAATGACTTTTGCGTTCTTCCCGATTTTCTTTTTTATCCTGATAACCAAATCGTCGGTAAGCGCAACAAAACCGTAAACTATTCCGCTTAACATACTACTTTTGGTATCCCGGCCGATGAACTCTTTGGGTTTACTTAATTTTATCTTTGGCAATAATGCAGTTCGCTGATTAAGGACATCCAGAGATATTCCTAAACCCGGTAAAATCATACCTCCTAAATACTCTTTTTTTCTAGAAACCACATCAAAAGTGACTGCCGTACCAAAATCAACCGCAATTAAGGGCGCACCATAAAGCATAACTCCTGCATAGGCATTAACAAGACGGTCCTGGCCTACTTGTTTGGGTTTTCGATAAAGATTCTTTATAGGCACCTTTACACCCTTACCTATAATATATGGCTGTTTACCTAACAGTTTTTTAAAATCTTTTTCCAGAATCTTGGTGACATCTGGCACTACGCTACAGATTATTGCATCGTGGATATTATTACGGGCAATTATCTTTTGAAGATGGAGTTTATATTCCTTTGCTTTAGTGGGAATGATAAATCTTCTTAATAACCGGTTCCCCTGAAATAAGCCTACATTTATGTTTGTATTTCCTATATCAATAGCTAATAACATCTCTCTTCTTTAGGGACGTCTTTAATTCCAATCGAGGGACGTCCTTACATCCAATCGGAAGGGTGTCCCCTGAAGGGCTTGTTTTTTATTTAAGGGACACCCTTATCTTTAGCAATAAGGACGTCCCTGAAGGTTTTTATTTTGTCTCTGATTACTGCTGCCTTTTCAAACTGCAGATTCCTCGCTGCTAACTCCATCTCATACCCTAATTCTGATATATATTTGTTTAACTCATAATCATCTTTATCCTGACCGGTTAAATCTGCCACGAATTCTTCTGCTTCTTCCAAATCCTCGATTCCCTGTTTTATCGCTTTCTCAATGGAACGCGGCGTAATTTTATTCTTTCTATTGAATTCCAGCTGCTTCTCTCTTCTTCTATTACTTTCTGCAATCGCCTTTTTCATTGAGCCGGTCATGACATCAGCATACA
>JAUYDQ010000065.1 GCA_030691725.1 Candidatus Omnitrophota bacterium | reverse complement strand
GGGAATGACATCCATTGTTCGAATGCGCATATCGACGAGACTTACGTATTCTAAAAATGGGATGATAATATTAAAACCGGGCTTAATTTGTCTAACTAGTTTTCCTAAACGAAAAACTACGCCAATCTGCCATTGCGAGACAATTCTAATTCCAAAGATACAAATAACTACTGCCAAAGCCACTAAAGTCATCAAACCCGAGCCAAACATAAACACCTCCTTGTTTTAAATAACTTGAATTTGGGGTCACTCTCGTATTAGCCGAGGGGAAACCTCTCTTTGTCTACACACCTTATTATATCCAGAATATACCACTTATCAAGGGAATTCAAACTATTAGAAAGGTCATTCCCTCGCCAAATTTGTCCCTCGATACACTTCTCAAAAATTTTCCGCTAATACCTCGTAAAACGACTGGGGATGCTGACAAGCCGGACATTGCTTAGGTGCCTCAGTGCTTTCAACAACATACCCGCAGTTAATGCAATGCCATTTTACCGGCGCCTTTTTCTTAAATACCTCGCCATTTGCTATATGGTTGATTAATTTTCTATATCTGGCTTCGTGGAATCTCTCTGCTTTAGCTATCTGCTCAAAAGAACGCTCCACATCAGGAAAGCCTTCATCTTTTGCAGTTTTCGCAAAATCTTGATAAATGACAGTCCATTCCATATTCTCACCGGCAGCTGCTGCCTCTAAATTGCTTTTGGTGTCTTTTATCGCACCTGCGGGGTAGGTGGTGGTTATTTCAACGTCACCGCCTTCCAGATGCTTAAAAAATATCTTGGCATGCTCTTTTTCATTTTCTGCGGTCTCGGTAAAAATATTGGCAATCTGCTCAAATCCTTCCTTTCTTGCAGCAGAAGCAAAATAGGTATACCTGTTTCTTGCCTGTGACTCTCCTGCAAAAGCTGCTAACAAATTATTCTCCGTCTTTGTGCCTTTGATCGATTTACTCATTTTTTAACTACCTCCTAACCTTCGATTTTCTCCATCGGTTTTTTGCAACAGACAAGTTCTCCGCCACCTACTTTAGTTACGGTAACCTCGTTACCGCAAACATTACATCTATATTTTTCTCCTACTTTTTGAACTCCCATAATAGACCTCCTTATAAAAAACGGGGTCCCCTCAAGTTTCATGAAAAGAAACCTCTCTTTGTCTATGCACTTTATTATATCCGCAATACCTTACTATATCAAGAAAATCCTAGGCTTAGAGAGGCCATTTCCTCGCTAAATATGGTTTTATTGTTGCTTAAATCCCTATTTAATGATATATTTATTTTAGGTTTTCCAATAACAAGCGAGGTCCGTATTAAATATAAGCACGCTTTATTCCTTAATCCTTATATCGAACGAAACGCCACCAATACGATGATGCTTTTCCCGCCCACCGGCCTGGAATATGTGGCAACGAGCGCCAAAGGTATTGTTGATAAAATCACTCTCTTGGATCTGCGGTATGAAAAGGATTTAGCCGATACAGAAGAACTTCTCAGCTTTATATCCGGCTCGATTGATATTATCTGCGTCGCTATCGGTTGGGACCGGCAGTTTGAGGAAATCTGCCATCTGCTTAATCGTATGCCGGATAACATACCTTTAGTGGTAGGCGGTTATAAGGCTACCGAAAAAGTAGAAGAACTTTTCAAGACATGTCCCACAATAGATATCATAGTCAGGGGTGAAGGCGAAGAAACGATCCAAGAGATATTAAAGGGTATTACGCTCAAGGATATCCTTGGTATCTCTTACCGGGAAGACGGCAGGATAATACATAACCCAAACCGGCCCCTCCCGGATATAAACAGTCTTGCGGTGCCTGACCGAACCCTGCGGCGTAACGAATATACGCTGGCGGTAAACGGCGTAAAGGTAGCGAATATAACCTTTGATTCAGTATTAAGCGCAAGGGGCTGCCCCTTTAGCTGTAAATTCTGCACGTTCAGTTTGAATCCTCTCGGACAAAAAAGAAATTATGCTGCACGCAGCGTAGATTCCGTGGTTAAGGAAATCCAAGGATTAAAGGCAAAGGTGATACTCTTTAGCGATGATGATTTCTTTGCTAATCCTAAAAGAGCGCAAGATATCTGCGATTTAATCATTGAGCGCAAAATAAAAAAACGTTTCATCGCCCAGGCTAGAATCGATATCGCCAGATATCCGGGATTGTTAGAAAAAATGGTTAAAGCAGGATTTAAAGCGCTCTTAATCGGGATAGAATCTCCTCATGACTGGATACTGACACAGCTTAATAAAGGTTTCAATCAAGAAACGATAAGAAAGTGTTTTAGGGTCCTCAAAAAGTATCCTATTCTCTATAGCGGTTACTTTATCTATGGGAATATCGGAGAGACAGAAGAAGAAATGCTTTATATCCCGCAGTTTGCCAAAGAGATTGGCGTCGATGTTATTGCCTGCAATAAATTGAGGATTGAAAAGTTTTCGCCTTTAAAAGAGCTCGCGCAAAATTCGCCGGGCTATCATGTGACCGCAAAAGGAGAGCTGTATTCAGATACGTATAGCCATGCTTCCCTAAAAAAAATCGGCAGAAAAATCAAATTTTCTTTTTATACCCCTTCCCGATACGTGAAAATACTCTGGAAGAATATTTTTGTAACAAAGTTCTGCACCTTCAGCGAAATACTGTCTCTCTTTCTTGCCTTGCCTCGTATCATTGCAAGCGTCATTATCAGGGAAAAACAAACGGGCAGGCTCAAAGATTCTCTGAAGCGCACCTTTATCAAGAATGCCTAACTAACAAATAGCCTTGATCCTTCTTCAAAATCAAGGCCGCTGTTCTCTCTATTCAATATTTGAGATTATGATTACTGGGATCCCTCTCGGATCTCATAAGGGGAAACCTCTTTTTATCCACAAGGGCAATTATATGCGCAATACCCTAGATATCAATGATTTTCTGGGATGGGAGAAGTATTTCCTCGCTGTAGGGCATTAATATTCCACAAGGGGACGCCCTCTTTGTATGCAGCTTAATAAAAATAATACCTAAAAGAAAGGTTTGTTAGCACAATGTTAGCATTTAAACTTGGATTTTTGGTTATGAGGAATATAATAGAAACATAAATAGGAGTTTAATATGAAAATTTTTGTGGGAAATTTATTGTTTGGTGCTACTGAAGCAGATGTAAGAAAGCTATTCGAAGGCTTTGGAAGTGTTGCTTCTGTCAGGATTGTAATGGAAAAGAAGGGAACT
>JAUYDQ010000010.1 GCA_030691725.1 Candidatus Omnitrophota bacterium | reverse complement strand
GATTATCGCCTACGGCTAGCCAAGCAGTTTGGTGCGGATATAAGCATAAATGCTAAGGACTATTCGGCTGAGATGCTGCGTAGTTTGAATCAGGGCAGGCTTGCAGATTTAGTGATAGTCTCAACTGGTTCGCCTTCGGCCATTGAGCAGGCACTGGGATCCGTTGAACGCGGCGGAACAATACTTTTTTTCGCTCCAACGGAGAAAGACAGAAAAATCCCACTTCCTTTTAATGATTTATTCTGGCGCACTGAAATAAGCCTTACGAGTTCATACGCAGGAAGCCCAGCAGACTATAAAGAGGCCTTAGGCTTGATAATAAGTAGAAAACTTGATGTTTCCGGTATGATTACACATCGTTTAAGTTTATCCGAAACAGGCAGGGGATTTAAACTTGTAGTCGAAGCGCAGGAGTCTATAAAAGTAATTATCTATCCGCAGAAATAAGTGAGCACATAAGTTATGGAACTTGTTTCTTAATAGTTTGGTGACATAACTTATATGTGCGAACTTACCCTCGACATTTTGTTTATTTCTACTCGTCTCAAAATGTCAAGGGTTTAATTCGCCCAAACAACTTACGTTCGCTGACGCTCCGTAAGTTGTGGGCTCATAAAAGGAGGAAAAAGATGGATTGGGGAATGAAGAATAGAATGCAGCGTATATTTAAGGAAGACGGTAAGACTGTAATGCTGGCAGTTGATCACGGATATTTCTTAGGCCCGGTAAGCAGGTTGGAAGAGCCCCGCAAGACCATTGAGCCGCTTATCCCTTATGCGGATTCGCTTATGCTTACGAGAGGAGTATTACGCAATTGCATTGACCCTAAATACAATATCCCCCTTGTATTGCGGGTTTCAGGCGGCAATAGTATCATGAGTAAAGATTTATCTGATGAAGGTATTACTGTTTCCTTTGAAGATGCCGTAAGGCTTAATGTGCAAGCTGTGGCTTTATCTATCTATGTGGGCACAGACTATGAGCACCAGACTTTAATCAATCTCGCTAAGCTTATCGACGAAGGCCAGAAGTATGGCATCCCTGTATTGGCGGTTACTGCCGTGGGCAAAGAATTAGAAAAACGGGATGCCAAGTATCTTTCTTTATCAAGCCGTATTGCTGCAGAATTAGGCGCTCATATTGTAAAAACATATTATTGCGAAGATTTTGAAAAGGTAGTTAAATCCTGTCCTGTTCCTATAGTGATTGCCGGGGGGCCTAAATTAAAAAATGAACTGGATGCTTTAAAGATGGCTTATGAGGCAGTCGCGCAGGGCGCTAAAGGTGTTGATATGGGCAGAAATATCTGGCAGTCACGCTGGCCGGTGGCAGTAATTTCTGCTATACGTAGCATTGTTCATGAGAAAGCCTCAGTTAAGAAAGCATATAATTTATTTAATAGCCTGAAAAAATAAAACGTAATTCTCACTAACTTATGCGAACAAAAAAAATAATTTCTATATCGATTTGCATTTTAATATGCTTGGCATCTTTTATCTCTGCGTATAGCCAGACTCAAGCCCATGAAAACAATAATTTAATAATTTTCCATTCTCCTACCTGCCGTAAATGTATTGAGGCAAAAGCCAAGATAATCCCCGATATAGAAAAAGAGTTCGCAGGCAAGGTTCGAACTGAATACCGTGATATCACCGATATAGAAAATTTTAAGTTACTCCTGAGCCTCAAGGAAAAATACGGCTCAACGATAGAGAATATTTGGCCGGTATTCTATTTTAACGGCCATTTCTTAAACGCAAGAGGAAAAATCAAGAATGGCCTGAGAGTTCTTATTAGTGAATCGCTAAGCCAAAAACCAGAAGGAAAACAGGGTTTACCGTCAATAGATTTGATTGCATATTTTAGAACTTTTGAGCCTTTTGCTGTTATCAGCGCGGGCTTGATTGACGGCATCAACCCTTGTGCTTTTACGGTTATTGTATTCTTTATTTCTTTCTTATCCCTGCAGGGTTATAAGAGGGGAGAATTAATTATTATCGGTCTTGCTTTTATATTTGCGGTATTTATTACTTACCTGGCAATTGGCTTGGGTTTGTTTGGTTTTCTTTATAAGATAAGCGGGTTCTGGCTTATTTCAAGAATATTCAACTTAACCGTGGGGATATTAAGTATTATATTAGGTATCTTGGCTCTTTATGATTTTTTTAAATTTAAGAGGACAGCTCAGACAGAAGGGCTCCTCCTGCAATTACCACAAGCAGTAAAGAACCAGATACATTCCCTCATCGGATTACATTATAGAAGGACTAAAGAGGAAGGCGGAAAAGCTTTAAAAGTGCATATTTTGAGATTGGCCTTAAGCGCTTTAATAGTCGGTTTTCTTGTATCCATATTAGAAGCGGTTTGTACCGGTCAGGTTTATCTGCCCACAATAACTTTCGTCCTGAAGGCCACACACCTTAAATTACAGGCCTTAGGTTATCTTATACTCTACAATGTCATGTTTATCGTACCTTTATTTATAATATTTTTATTTGCTTTATTGGGGGTAACCTCTGAACAATTTTCTCGGCTTTTAAAAAGACACCTTTCGGCCATAAAGATACTGATGGCGATTTTATTTTTTGGTTTAGGCATATTTTTAATCTGGAGGCCATAATAATGAGGATACTTTTAATTTTATTGTTTTTATCCTTTCCTTTAGGAGGCTGTTATTCGCAGAATCAAGAGGAGATAACCACCCAACCAGAAACAGAGAGTATTAATCCATATTCCTGGGACTTTGGTCAGGTAAAGGAAGGCGAGGTCTTAAAGCACAACTTTATCTTAAAAAATGAATCTGAAAAAACTTTGACCATAAAGGATGTAAATACTTCTTGCGGATGCACTGCTTCTAAAGTGGAAAAGAAAATCCTTTTACCCGGACAGAGCGCCACTTTAGAAGTTCAGTTTAATACTAAAGGCTATTCCGGGCCGGTACAGCAATATGTATATGTGCACACTGATAGTCTTGACAAGCCTATTATAAAGTTTATAATTAAAGCTGACGTAATAAAGACAAGATAAAATAAGGAGGGATTTAAAATGTGGAGTTTAAAATTAAGAATGTGGCTGTTAATGGTAATTTTGTTCGCCATAGTTTATGCGGTTGTATCCTGGATTAGTTACGCTGCGGGAATAACCAACTTTTATTTTTACCTTATCCTGTCTCTGGTGATGATGTTCATCCAGTACCTGATCGGGCCGAAGCTGGTGGAATGGACCATGCGTGTCAGATATGTCAAAAAAGAAGAGTATCCGCGTTTATATCAGATGGTAGAAAGCTTAGCCATGAGAGCCCAGATTCCCGTGCCAAAGATAGGCGTAGCCCAGATCGCTCTACCCAATGCTTTTGCTTTTGGTAGGGGCATAAAAGATGGGCGGGTTTGCGTTACTGAAGGTATCTTAAAGTTATTGAACGAAGATGAATTAAAAGCGGTATTGGGTCATGAATTAACCCATTTAAAGAATCGGGATGTTTTAACCATTACCCTGCTTTCAGTTATCCCCATGATTATGTATCGGATTGCCTGGCAATTCTTATTTTATGGGCGCCGGCGGGATGAACGAGGCGGCAATACCGTGTTAATTGGATTGGCAGCTTTTTTATTCTATTTTGTGACTAATCTTTTAGTGCTTTATGCTTCACGTATCCGGG
>JAUYDQ010000104.1 GCA_030691725.1 Candidatus Omnitrophota bacterium | reverse complement strand
GGCGATGGATAAAAAGTTTTAAGACATGGGAGAAGAGAGAAGGAAATCAGTTCGTATAAAGAAGGTACTTACTGTTCGATATAGCTACGGTGTCAATAAAGATGAAAAGAAATGGGATATTACCGCGATAAGGGATATTAGTGAGACCGGAATGAGCATTACTATCCATCAAGAGTTTTCGCCTAATGATATTATAACTTTTCTCATCAAAATTCCTACCAGGCCCTTAGAGTGGATAGAATTTACCGGAAGGGTTGTGGGAACTGAAGATTTGAAGGCTATTTCTGGGGAAACTTTAACAGGAGCGCATATAACGAGAGTAGAATTTATAAATTTAAAAGAAAACCAGAAAGAATTAATCCGAGAATATATAACGTGGTTTTTAACCAAAGAAGGGGGAGGACAAAAATGAACTATGCAGGGTCGGAAAGAAGAAGGCATCCTCGCGTAAATTCCCGTTTTATTGTCTCCTACCGCATTCTCGAAGAAGTGAATAATGCAGATATATCCCAAACAAAGAACATAAGCTTAGGGGGTATGTTATTGACCACAAATAGAAAATTTAGTATTGGTACAAACCTTGCATTGGAAATAAGATTGCCTTTTGATCCCAATCCGATTATGATAATTGGCAAGGTGTTAGAATCGCGTGAAATCAGCAAAGATTTAATCTATGATGCAAGGCTTGCATTTTTGGCTATAGATGAAAGACATAGAAAGGTGATCAAGGAGACCGTAGATTATTACCTTAAGAAGAAAGGATAATGAATGAAAAAGATAAATGTGGGTTTGATTGGTTTTGGCAATGTCGGAACGGGCGCGGTAAAAATTTTATCCGATAGAAAGCATTTCTTAAGCAACAAGATAGGTTTAGAGATAAATATTAAGAAGATTTGCGATAAGGATATCAGCTCTAAGAGAAATGTTGCGGTAGACAGGTGCCTTTTTACCAAAGACGCAAAAGAAATCATTAATGACCCCCAGATAGATATTATAGTAGAGTTAATGGGAGGGATACATCCTGCAAAGGAATATATTGCTGAAGCGTTAAAAAAAGGGAAAAGCATAGTTAGCGCAAATAAAGCGCTTCTGGCGCAGGAAGGCCGCGAGTTGTTTGCGCTTGCACAGGACCGCGGCAAGAGTATTTATTTTGAAGCCTCAGTTGGCGCGGGAATACCGATTATAAAATCCCTGCGCGAGGGGTTAGTGGCTAATAAGTTTTACAGTATCTTTGGCATTGTAAACGGGACTTCTAATTTTATATTATCCCAGATGTCTAATAATAATTGTACCTTTAATGATGCTCTTAATGAGGCAAAGGCAAAGGGTTTTGCGGAAAAAGACCCTACCTTAGACATTGAGGGTATGGATTCCGCACATAAATTAATATTGCTTACTTACCTTTGTTTTGGTAGGTTTGTGAGTTTAGAGGATATATTTATAGAAGGGATCTCTCAAGTTTCTCTAGCGGATGTTAATTATGCTAAGGAGCTGGGATTTGAAATAAAACTATTGGCTATTGCCAAAAAAGAATCCGATGAATTGGAAGTAAGGGTTCATCCTACCCTTATACCAAAGATGCATTTACTATCTTCTGTATCAGGCATATTTAATGCGCTCTATGTATCCAGTGATTTGGCAGGTAACCTTCTGTTTTACGGCCCGGGTGCAGGACAGTTATCTGCTGCTTCTGCAGTAGTATCGGATCTGGTAGATTTAACTCAAGGGTTAAAGGCAGGGATGTTCAGGCCAACATTAAATATAGCGGTGGATAAATCTATAAAGAAATTACGCCGGATAAACGAAATTGAAAGCCGATATTACATCCGCTTTATGACTGTAGATAAACCCGGCGTACTGGCAAAGATTGCCGGGGTACTGGCTAAATTCGGGATTAGTATAGCCTCAGTCACCCAAAAAGAAAGAAAGAAAGCGCAAGTTGTGCCTATTGTGATGATAATCCACGAAGCCAAGGAAAAGGATTTGCGCTCGGCCTTAGAGATAATTGGGCGGTTGGATATTATAAAAGAAAAGTCAGTGGCGATAAGGATAGAAGAGGTTTAAAGTTAAAGAGGTCAAGCCATGCAATATAACGGAGTGATTGAAAGATATAAAAAATATTTACCAGTAACAGAGGCAACCCCCATAATTACTTTAAAAGAAGGGAATACGCCTTTGATATGCGCAAATTACTTAAATAAATTAATGGGTGGTAATTTTGAGGTTTATTTAAAATATGAAGGCCTTAACCCGACAGGTTCTTTTAAAGACCGGGGTATGACCGTGGCTATTTCTAAAGCGTGCGAGGATGGCTCAAAGGCGGTTATGTGTGCTTCTACAGGTAACACATCTGCATCAGCTGCAGCTTATGCCGCCCGCGCGGCCTTAAAATGCATAGTACTCATCCCCCGCGGCGCAGTTGCATTAGGAAAACTTAGTCAGGCACTCATTCATGGTGCGGTGGTTTTAGCTATAGATGGTAATTTCGATGACGCTTTAAATTTAGTAAGAGAGATTACTGTAAATTATCCCATAACTTTAGTTAATTCTTTAAATCCTTATCGCATCGAAGGGCAGAAGACAGCTAGTTTTGAAATCTGTGATACACTTGGTAGTGCTCCTGATTTTCAGGTTATGCCTGTGGGCAATGCAGGAAACATCACTGCCTATTGGAAAGGATACAAAGAATATAAAAAAATAGGTAAAATTAAAAGGTTGCCCAGGATGTTAGGTTTTCAGGCGCAAGGTGCAGCACCTATTGTCAAGGGGCATCCGATAAAACATCCTAAAACTATTGCTACTGCTATCCGTATCGGTAACCCCGCAAGCTGGAAGCAGGCAGAGGGAGCCCGTGATGAATCCGGAGGGCTTATTGATATGGTTTCAGACAGAGAAATCATCTCTGCCTATAAATTATTAGCGGCAAGAGAAGGCCTATTTGTTGAACCGGCTTCAGCTGCTTCAGTTGCCGGATTATTGAAGTTAGTAAAAAGAGGTTATTTTAAAAGGGCTGCGGGTTCGCAACAGCCAATAAGAATAGTTTGTATTCTAACCGGTCATGGATTAAAAGATCCGGACAGGGCTATAAAAACTATAAGACAGCCAAAAGTAGTGAAAGCGAATTTGAGGGCAGTATTGAAAGAGATTGGTTATTAATTTAGTAACTAGCAATCCAGTAACTAGTAACTGGTAACTAAAGAAAATTACAAAAGGTACAAAATATTTATTTTGAAAGCTGTAAAAATTACTAGTTACGAGTTACTAGCGTACTAGTTACTTGATATCTAATGAAGTTAAGAAACAAGAGAATTCTAATTACTGCAGGGCCCACATGGGTTCCAATTGATACAGTCAGAGTAATCAGTAATATTGCCACAGGCCAGACCGGCATTTTGCTGGCAGAGAAGCTGCGTAAGCTAGGGGCCAAGGTTACTCTTTTATTAGGCCCTGTCCCGAATGTAATATTTTTACGCAGCGTCTATTCGGGATCCCGAAGAGATACAGAAGCAAAAACTACACTCGGGATAGAAACCTGCTGTTTGAATAAGAAGATAAAATTAATACATTTTATCTTCTTTGACGAATTAAAGCGCATAATCGTAAAAGAGCTAACTTCTAAGAAATACGATATTATGATACATTCAGCCGCAGTTACAGATTATAGGCCGCAAGTTCGTTTTAAACAAAAAGTGAAGTCTGGCATTAAACAATGGAAGCTAAATCTCGTACCTACGCCTAAGATAATAGATATGATAAAGAAGATTGACCGAGCTTTATTCTTAGTGGGTTTTAAGTTTGAACCAAAAGCACCGCGGGAAATATTAATAGATAAAGCAAAAAGTCTAATGAACCGGGCAAGACTGGATTTAGCAGTTGCCAATACCATTGATAATGATAAATATCTAGCATTCATTGTAAATAAAAATAATACAATTGGCCCTTTAAAGAATAGAAATGCTTTAGCAGATAAACTCATAAACCTTATAGGAGAGAATTTATGAAGGAGCTAAATTTAATACCAAAATTGAAAGATGCATTAGAAGACTTTATCCAAAGGCTAAAAGATAAATACCAAGATGCCCTTATTTCTATTATTCTTTACGGCAGCACTGCCAGTGGTGAATTTACAGATAAGCATTCTAATATAAATTTACTGGTGGTTTTAAATGATACGAGCCTGGAGAATCTATCAAAGGTTTCCGATTTAATAAATAGAAAAAGATTTGAAAGATTTCATCCTGTCTTTTTTACGAGAGATTACATTAACACATCTTGCGATATATTTCCTATAGAATTTCTGGATATGAAAGAAAATTACCTAGTTTTATTTGGTAATGATGTTTTAGAAGGCCTTAAAATTGATATAAAAAATTTAAGGTTTCAGTGCGAACAGGAACTAAAGGCCAAACTCATTAACTTAAGACAGCTATATTTAAGGTTAAATAAAGATAAGGTTGCCCTGCAAGGTTTATTGTTCAAATCATTTACTTCGATATTGCATATATTGAGAAATGTGCTACGCATAAAAGGTAAAAACCCGCCTTATTTAAAACGGGACATTTTAAAAGAGCTTGCTTTAGAATTTCAAATTGATTTAAAAGTCTGGGATAAAGTATTCGCTGCAAAAAATAAACAGATAAAATTAAATAACAAAGATTTAGAGGATTTATTTATTAATTTTGTAAAAGAATTAGAGAAGATAGTTGATATAGTAGATAGGCTTTAATTGAATGCGCAGGGTATACCTTTTAGTTATTCTTTTAATTTTGCCGTTCTTTGTATATTCTGGCGATATCCCCCAGCCAGTTGGCTGGGTAAATGATTTCGCGAATGTTATATCTAGTGAATATCGCGATAAATTAACCAATTTAATTCAAGAATTAGAAGAAAAAACTTCTGCAGAAATCGCGGTTGTTACAGTTAATTCAATTGCTCCTTATGAAGAGAAGGAATATACAAGGCTGCTCTTTGACAATTGGAAGCCGGGTAAGAAAGGCAAAGATAACGGTGTTCTGGTTCTTTTAGCGATAAAAGAAAGACGCTGGCGTATTGAGACTGGGTATGGAGTAGAAGGTATTTTGCCCGATGGTCTTTGCGGTGAAATCGGCCGTAATTATATGGTACCGTATTTCAAGGAAGGCAAGTATGACGAAGGACTTTATCTAGGTGTGGTTAATATAGCACAAATTATAGCTAGAAATACAAATATCAGTTTGAGCTCATTGCAGGGAATTAAGGATTTAGTGCCAGAAAATGCAAATTCATATGGTTCATCGGTTGAGTCTATAATTATAATAATTTTATTTTTGTTATTTTCTGGTATTTTAATTTTACCAATATTATTGGGTCGTCGCTACGGTAATGTTTTTTGGGGAGGTGGCAATGGCGGTGGTTTCGGCGGTGGAGGCGGTGGTTTCGGCGGTGGAGGCGGTGGAGGCGGTGGCGGCGGTGGAGGCGGAGGCGGGTTTTAGAAACACCCGGCGCTAATGGAATTGCGCCGGTGTGCCCTTTCTGGGCAAGGAGGAAAAATGAAAAGATTTTTAATTGGTTTGGGAATAGTAATTTTATTAATAATTGTTTCTTTCATTTCTGTATATAATGGCATAGTTTCAAAAAATGAAACTATTACTGCTAAGTGGGCGCAGGTAGAAAATCAATTACAGAGGCGCAATGATTTAATTCCTAATTTAGTCAATACAGTCAAAGGTTATGCTAGCCATGAGAAGACTGTTTTTGAAGATGTTACTAATGCCCGTTCGCAATGGGCAAAGGCAACCACAGTAGAACAGAAAGTAAAAGCTGCCTCAAGTATTGATGCTGCATTAGGCAGACTTCTTTAATTGTGGAGAACTACCCTAACTTAAAAGCAGACCAAACTTTTTTAAAACTTATGGATGAGCTATCCGGCACAGAGAATCGCATTGCAGTAGAGAGAATGCGCTATAATGAGGCAGTCAGGGATTATAATATTACAGTGCGTATGTTTCCCGGTAATCTCGTAGCTGGTATGTTTGGGTATAAGACAGCCACAGAATATTTTAAGGCAGAAGAAAAGGCAAAGGCAGTTCCTGAAGTGAAGTTTTAATTACTAGTTACTCGTTACTAGTTTACTAGTTACTGAAAATGAAATACATAGTCTTAGTTGGCGACGGAATGGCAGATTATCCTATCAAAGAGTTGGATAATCGTACGCCTTTGGAAGTGGCACGCACGCCAAATATGGATTTTATCGCCAAACACGGCAGGCTCGGGCGTATTAAAACCATACCTAAAAAAATGGCGCCTGCTTCGGATGTGGCAAATATCTCCATATTAGGTTATGACCCCTCAAAATATTATACTGGAAGAGGCCCGTTAGAGGCAGCAAATTTAGGCATAGAATTGGAAAATGAAGACGTTGCTTTTCGCTGTAATCTGGTGACCGCGACAGCCGATACTCTTGTAGATTATAGTGCCGGACATATAAGTTCCAAGGAAGCTGCGATATTGATAAAATTTATCGACCAGAACTTAGGATCCGACCGAATTAAATTCTATCCGGGAGTAAGTTACAGGCATCTTATGCTTATCAAGAATGCTGCGGAAGAACGCTTGCAGGATTTAGAATGTAAGCCGCCCCATGATATTACCGGAAAGATTATTTCTAAAAATCTTCCCAAAGGAGAAGGCGCGGAAATTTTAATAAAACTAATGCAGGATTCACGCAAGATTCTGGAAAGCCATGAGATAAATCTCGTAAGGATTGATTTAAAAGAAAATCCGGCTAATATGATTTGGCTATGGGGCCAAGGTAGGAATCTAAGTATGCCCAAATTCCAGGAGAAATACGGCCTTGAAGGCAGTGTCATATCAGCAGTGGATTTAATAAAAGGGCTGGGGAAAATCTTAGGGCTAGATGTAATAAAAGTTGCTGGTGCAACCGGCTATTACGATACTGATTATGAAGCTAAAGCGAAGGCAGCATTGAAATCTTTAGAGAAAAAGGATTTTGTTTTCTTGCACGTTGAGGCGCCTGACGAGGCTGGCCACAATGGCGATTTAAGGGAGAAGATTACTGCGATAGAAAGATTCGACCAATTAGTAGTGGGCACAATATTAAAAGCATTTAAGCGCAGGAAAAACTTCCGCATTTTAGTTTTGCCTGACCACGCGACACCTGTTTCAATAAGAACTCACACCTCTGATATTGTACCTTTTGGCATATTTGGTAAGGGCGTGATAGGAAGAGGTTTTTTAAATTACAGCGAAAAAGAAGCAGAGAAATCCGATCTTTATTTTGAAAAAGGTTATACACTAATGGATTATTTTATCCGGATTGCCGAGGACTAAAATTCAGGGACGTCTTTGCAACCAAAGCTAAGGGTGTCCTCGACCCAAAGCAAAGGCTGTCCCTATTTTGAGGTAATAGTTAATCTTCTCTAGGGACACCTTTCCGATTGGTGGAAGAAACGACTTCCGATTAGGTTTAAGAACGTCCCTAGATTAGATTCAAGGACGTCCCTAAAAAGAGAGATGAGTTCTTTAGTCATTGTTTTTATTTCACTGATATTATTTTTTTGTGCATATAGGTTTTATGCCCGTAAGTTTGAATCTTTGTGGCAAATTGACCCTAAACGGTCAACGCCGGCATTTTCCAAGTATGACAGCATGGATTATATCCCGGCTAAGAATTGGCTGGTTTTATTCGGTCATCATTTTGCGTCTATTGCCGGTGCAGGGCCAATTATCGGCCCGGTCATTGCCGTAATGTTATGGGGATGGCTGCCTGCGTTATTATGGGTGGTGCTGGGTACAATCTTTATCGGCGGAGTGCATGACTACGGCTCTTTGATAACTTCGATAAGAGAAGGCGGTTCATCCATAGCCGAAATAGCGGAGCATGTTATATCCAAACGCGCTAAGATTTTGTTTTCTCTGTTTGTTTGGCTCGCGTTGATTTTAGTTATCGCTGTTTTTGCTTATCTATGCGCAGATACATTTGTAAAAGAACCAAAGATTGTGTTACCTGCATTAGGGCTTATACCGGTAGCAATGATAGTGGGTTATCTTTTGTATCATTTAAGGGTAAATTCTGTTTTAGTGACAATTCTAGGCCTGGCTTGTTTGGCTGGATTAATATTTCTGGGCAATTCCTTACCTTTGAATGGTAGCTTGACAATATGGCTTTTGGTTTTATTCATATACTGTTATTTTGCTTCGGTTTTACCCGTAAATATACTTCTACAGCCGCGGGATTACCTATCCAGTTTCTTATTATTTTTCGGAGTGGGAGTTGGTTATATAGGCTTATTATTATCTCATCCCCAAATAAATATGCCCTATTATCATCGATGGAACACAAATGAAGGTTATCTTTGGCCGGCTTTATTTGTTACTGTTGCCTGCGGTGCGGTCTCCGGATTTCATTCACTGATTGCAAGCGGCACTTCATCCAAACAGATTGCTAACGAGCGCCATGTGAAAAGAATCGGATATGGCGGGATGGTTGCCGAAGGAGTAGTGGCGGTATTGGCAATAATTAGCACTGCTATTTTGTTTAATACCAAACAAGATTTTGGTGCGGTTTTAAAGAGTATTAGTCCAATTGAAATTTTTGGGAAAGGATATGGGTTGATTACACAGGGTATCTTAGGCGGTTACGGCCGGTTTATTGCTATAACCATATTAAATGCATTTATACTTACGACCCTGGATACTGCTACAAGGATATCGCGTTATTTAACCGAAGAGCTATTCGGAATAAAAAATAGATATCTCTCAACTATACTGGTTGTCATTGTAAGTGCGGCTTTAGCATTTAGCGGAAAGTGGAATAGGATCTGGCCAGTATTTGGCGCATCTAATCAATTAGTAGCAGCGTTAGCTTTATTTGTTTTAAGTTGCTGGCTTTTATCTAAGAATAAAACTACAAGATTTACATTATTGCCTGCATTCTTTATGCTGATTACAACTGTTTTTGCCTTAGTATTCCAGGCAATAAGATATTTTATAAATAAAGACATTGTACTTCTTGTAGTATCTATTTGTCTGATTTTATTAGCAGGATTTATGGTTAGTGAGGTTGTGCGAGTTATATTCAAAGGCAGGAGAAAACATGCATAAAGGATTAATTGTGCAAAAATTCGGCGGTTCTTCAGTAGCTGATATCCAGCGTATCCAGAATGTTGCTGGTCGTGTGGTAAGC
>JAUYDQ010000139.1 GCA_030691725.1 Candidatus Omnitrophota bacterium | reverse complement strand
ACTTCATAAGGAAGCTTTGCCCAGTCTGCAGTCATACCATCGAAACTGGTAACACAGCGCAAAGCCACCACATTCTCATAAGTGCGTTCATCTCCCATCACTCCCACGCTTTTTATGGGCAGGAGTATAGCGAATGACTGCCAGACCTGTTCGTAGAGGTTAGCATTTCTAATCTCGTCAATTACGCGTCGGTCAACCTCCCGCAGCAGATTAAGGCGGCTGGGCGTCACCTCACCGATAATCCTAATGGCTAATCCCGGGCCGGGAAAAGGCTGACGATAGATTATTATATCCGGTAACACCAATTCTCTGGCAATCTGGCGCACCTCATCTTTAAATAAGTCTCTGAGCGGCTCAATAAGTTTAAGTTTCATGCGGCTGGGGAGCCCTCCGACATTATGATGGCTCTTGATACGGCTTGAGGGCGCGCCCGTGGGAGAAAATGACTCAATTACATCCGGATACAGAGTACCCTGGCCCAAGAATTTTACGCCTTTTATCTTGGCCGCTTCTTCTTCAAAGACTTTCACAAATTCATCGCCTATAATCTTTCTTTTTTCTTCAGGGTCATTGATGCCTTCAAGGCGCTTTAAAAATCGCTTACTCCTATCTACATAATCTAAATTTAAATGATAAATGTTACGGAATACTTTTTTTATCTGTTCCGGCTCATCTTTTCTTAACAGGCCATTGTCAATAAAAATACATCTTAATCTTCTGCCTATGGCTTTATGAATTAATAACGCTGCTACTGATGAATCTACTCCGCCACTTAGCCCTAAAACCACTTTGTCACGACCTACAGTCTTCTTTACAGTATCTATGGATTCGTGAATGAAAGATTGCATTGTCCAGCGGCCAAGGCAACCGCAAATTTTAAATAAAAAATTGCCGAGAATTTGATTACCTTTATCGGTATGGGTTACTTCAGGATGGAACTGCACACCGAATATCTTCATTTTCTTATTGACCATAGCTGCAATAGGAGCATTAGAAGTGTGGGCAAGGACATGAAATCCCGGAGGTAATTTTGTCACATAATCACCGTGGCTGGCCCAACAGGTTAAATTACCCGGAAGGCCGCTAAATAAATCCCGGTTATTATCAATAAATAATTCGGTTTTTCCGTATTCACGGCCTTTTGTATGTTTGACTCTGCCGCCTAACATTTCCGCAATCGCCTGCATACCATAACAAATGCCCAGGATCGGGACACCTAATTTAAAGATTCCCTTATCCGGATAAAAGCCTTTCTTGCTTACTACCGATAAGGGGCTGCCGGAAAGTATTAAACCTCGGGGCGTAAGTGCGGCGATCTCTTTTGCCGGTGTATTGTAAGGTATAATTTTAGAGAATACTTTGTTTTCTCTGACGCGCCGCGCAATTAATTGAGTATACTGTGAACCAAAATCTAAGATAAGTATGGTATGCCGGGTCATTTTCCCATCCCCACTCTCTGGCTAACCTGAAAGATTTTCCCCTCAGTCTGTATTGAGGGGGCAATGATAATTTCTACATCGTGCATCTGTTTTAAGTTGGCAGCACCTAATGAACCCATTGATGTTTTTAGTGCGCCCATTAAATTCTGTGAACCATCATCAACCTTAGCCGGGCCAAAAAGAATTTCTTTTAGCGTACCGGTTGTACCTACGTATATCCGCGTGCCGCGCGGTAAGTTCACATGCGAGGTCGCCATGCCCCAATGGTAACCCTTACCCGGAGCTTCTTTGGCGCGGGCAAAATTTGAACCAATCATTACTGCATCCGCGCCACAGGCAAAGGCCTTACAGATATCGCCGCCGCGTGACATTCCGCCATCAGTAATTATGGACACATATTTACCTTTACTCTTATAATAAAAGTCCCTGGCTGCCGCAGCATCTACAGTCGCAGTTACTTGCGGCACACCGATTCCTAATACGCCCCGGGTAGTACAGGCAGCGCCAGGACCGATGCCAATTAGTAACGCAGCTGCCCCGGTTTCCATGAGAGCCAGTGTGGTCTCGTAAGTTACGCAATTACCGACAATCACCGGGATTTTTGTGGTCTTACAAAATTTAAGTAAATCCAGGCTCTTGTATTCTTTGGAAATATGCTTGGTGGTAGTCACCGTGGATTGCACCACAAATATATCTGCGCCGGCAGCAATGGAAATTTTCGCAAATTTTTCGGCATGTGCAGGTATGCAACTCACTACTGCTGTACCTCTCTTACTCTTAATTTCCCTTATTCTCTTAGAAATCAGTTTTTCTTTAATAGGAGTGTTGTATATTGATTGGATTAATTCTGTGGCTTTCTCAGGCGCGCTCCTCGCAATCTTTTCTAAAACTATATCGGGATTTTCATAACGGGTCTGTACGCCATCTAGATTCAAGACTGCAATCCCGCCCAATTTGGACATCTCAATAGCAAACTTGACATCCATTACTCCATCCATGGCTGCGGCTAAAATGGGTATTTCAAATTTTTTACCTGCAATCTCAAAAGCAGTAACTACTTCATTGGGATTTACCGTTTGCGCTCCAGGCACCAGCGCAATTTCATCAAAACCATAACATCTACGGGCGCGTTTGCCTATACCTATCCACTCAGCCATACTCTTGCTCCTTTATATAACTTATTATTTTTCAGGGGGTTATAATTTCTCACGTTTTTTTTGCGCGGGTTTTTAAGGAATGGGTGAAGTAAATTTTATAACAACATCCACGGTTTGTCAATGATTATTTTTGATACATAAAGTTCATAGATATGGGTAACGCTTTTAGCGGGTGGCTTGGGTGTTTTTGAGCCGCGGTGTGCGGCGAGAAAATACCCAAGACAGGACCCGCTAAATTATAGGTGTTACCTGTGTCTATAATTAATGCCTGTCTTGATAAATAAAAAGGGCGAAGGTTTTTCGACTTCGCCCTATTGTCTTTTAGGGACAGTCCCCTTCGGGGACAGCCCCTTTTAAATGCTTAATACATTCCTCCGCCCATTCCACCCATTCCGCCTCCTGGTGGCATCGACATAGGAGCTTCTTTCTCAGGTTTGTCTGTAATCACTGCCTCAGTCATCAATAACAATGCCGCTACGCTAGCCGCATTTTGTAAAGCAGAACGTGTAACCTTGGTAGGATCAATTACGCCTGCCTCAATCATATCCACATAAGCATCCTGATTCACGTCATAACCCACATTGGCCTTTTCCTGTTTTACCCGCTGCACTACCACTGAACCTTCAAGGCCGGCATTACCCGTAATTTGCCTTATGGGTTCTTCCAATGCGCGTCTTATTATATCCACGCCTATTTTTTCATCGCCTTCGAGTTTAAGTTTATCTAATGCCGGAAGGGTGCGTAATAATGCTACTCCGCCTCCGGGGACTATGCCTTCCTCAACTGCTGCGCGTGTGGCATGCAAAGCATCTTCTACGCGGGCCTTCTTTTCTTTCATTTCAGTTTCTGTAGCTGCACCCACATTGATGACTGCTACCCCACCTGAAAGTTTTGCCAGGCGCTCCTGAAGTTTTTCCTTGTCGTAATCTGAATCAGTATCTTCAATCTGCTTCTTGAGCTGGGCAATTCTGGCCTTAATCGTCGGGGTCTTGCCTGCGCCTTCAACAATAGTGGTATTTTCTTTATCAATTTTCACTCTCTTTGCCCGGCCTAAATCCTCAATATCCACGTTCTCTAATTTTATTCCTAATTCTTCAGTTAGAGCCTTTCCTCCCGTAAGCACAGAAATGTCTTCCAGCATTTCTTTACGCCTATCGCCGTAACCAGGTGCCTTGACTGCACAAGCTGAAAATGTGCCGCGGATTTTATTTACTACTAATGTGGCTAATGCCTCGCCTTCTACCTCTTCCGCAAGAATCAAAAGCGGTTTTCCGACGCGGGCAATCTTCTCTAATAACGGCAATAAATCTTTGAGTGAGGATATCTTTTTTTCATGAATGAGAATGTATGGTTCCTCTAAGATGCACTCCATACGCTCTGCGTCAGTAACAAAATAAGGAGATAGGTATCCCTGGTCAAACTGCATACCTTCTACAACTTCCAGGGTTGTAGCCATTGCCTTTGCTTCTTCTACGGTGATAACGCCGTCTTTACCTACCTTATCCATAGCTTCGGCAATTAAATCACCGATAGCTTTATCGCAGTTTGCAGCAATTGAGGCTACCTGGGCTACTTCCTTTTTATCTTTAATGGGTGTAGAAAGTTTCCTTAATTCCTCTATCACCTTTTCCACTGCTTTTTCAATCCCGCGTTTTAAAGCCATGGGATTTGCTCCGGCAGTAACATTTTTGAGGCCTTCGCGATAAATCGCCTCAGCCAAAATTGTGGCAGTAGTTGTGCCGTCTCCAGCAATGTCTGAAGTTTTCTCAGCAACCTCTTTGACCATCTGGGCACCCATATTCTCAAACGGGTCTTCCAAATCAATTTCTTTGGCAACAGTAACTCCGTCTTTAGTGATTGTGGGTGAGCCGAATTTTTTATCTATGACGACGTTACGCCCCTTAGGCCCTAAGGTTATCTTGACAGCCGCAGCTAACTGCTCAACGCCACTTAATATTTTTCTGCGGCCTTCGTCTTTAAATAACAATTGCTTTGCCATAAAATCCTCCTTTAATGAGTGCATAACTTACGGAGCACAAAAGTGCGACGTAAGTTATATGCACGAATTAAATCCTTGACATCGAAGATGTCGAGGATCAGTTCGGACTGATAAGTTATGTCGTTTACCTTATTCTTAATATATGTCTCCATAACTTATGTCCTCACTTACTTGATAATCGCTAGGATATCCTCTTCGCGCATAATCAATAACTCTTCGCCTTCTTTGGTTGTAATTTCGTTGCCGGAATACTTTCCGTATAATACCTTATCTCCGACTTTTACTTCCGGTGCCTGAACTGTGCCACTTTCTAAAACTTTGCCTTTACCTACGGCTACTACCTTACCCTCCTGAGGCTTCTCTTTAGCAGTATCAGGTATGACTATACCGCCTTTTGTTTTTGCTTCTGCCTCCAGTGGCTTTACGACCACGCGGTCTCCCAATGGTTGAATGTTCATTTCTTACACCTCCTTTAATATTTTGTTTATTTTAGCACTCTTGTTTCCAGAGTGCTAATTATAAAATAAAAAAATATTTTGTCAAGAAGTTTTTTTATTTTAGCAATAAAGCCTACTTATTGATGAGTTTGTTGATTTTATCTACCAGCGCTCGGAGTTCGTCCTTAGGCCGTAATTTGATATGGCCGTGCCCTTTCCCGGCTAGCCTCTCACCCAATTCTCTTTCCAATCTAAAAAGAGGGCCCGAGATTCTATGGGATAATTCCAGGGCTATCAACCAGATGAATGAGAAAACAATAGGCAGGGATACGAGAATAATCAGATTTATCTTTCTTACGACAGGGATAAGGTTGTAGGCAATGGCTTCGGGTATGCCTATCTGCCAAGCCAATAGATTGAATATGAGATAATATAGGGCTGCGGCTACAATAGACGTAGGTATTATGGCAGAGGCGAAAATCAAAAGCAGTAATTTTTTCTGAAAAGAACTACCTATAAATTTCTTTTTCCTTTTAATATGCTCCATCTTTATACCCCACTTTTATTTCATCATAATCTGCTTCTGCAGTACTGATGGTATTATCCGTATCTGTCATAATCGCAATTGCGCCTACCTTGCCGGGCTCGCTGCCAAAAGCCATTTTAAAATCTGCGTATATGTTTCTATTTTCATAAACCCATTTTCCCAGATTTTTTTCTCCGGATTCAGCGACAAAGATTTTTATATTTTTATAATAGGGGCTGGTCATAAGGGTGCCCTCGGGAAGGAATTTATCCCAGACGTATTCCAGGCTTTTGGTGCGCGTAAAAATAAAACTGGGAAAGATAACATAGAACCTCGTCGCATAATCGTCCTTCTCTATCCATTTGCTCTTCGCATATTGGCCCTCTCCCTTCTCAGGGAACTTTATTACTTTCCATTTCCAGCTGACCAGCGGTTGTTTTTTGGGAT
>JAUYDQ010000074.1 GCA_030691725.1 Candidatus Omnitrophota bacterium | reverse complement strand
ATATACCCCGAAGGTCTGTATAGCCTACTTTTGAAACTAAAGAAATACGGCCTGCCCATATTTATTTTAGAGAATGGTATATGCACGCAGGATGATAACTTAAGGTGGGATTTTATCCGTGAGCATTTAAGAAATATCCATATGGCAATGGAAGAGGGGGTAAAACTTCTAGGCTATATTTATTGGTCGCTAATAGATAATTATGAATGGGATAAAGGTTTTGGGCCGCGTTTTGGCCTCATAGAAGTAGATTATAATACTTACAAACGGGCCGTCCGAGAAAGTGCGCAGAAATATTCTCTGGTTTGTAAAACCGGGAAACTAGACTAATGGAATTGATAAAGAAAGAGCTAATATTACAAGAGATCCCTTTGTTTGCCAGTCTATCCGATAAGGAACGTGATCTTATTCAGGAACGGATTAGTTTTAAGGAGTATAAGAAGGGAGAAATTATTTATCAAGAAGGTGCTCCTGCCGATGCGTTTTATGTTGTTGTCTTGGGAAGAGTTGTAATCTATACGCAGGATCAGCGTGGATTTGAGACTTTATTAGAATATCTGCATCGGGGAAAATACTTCGGAATTATTTCGCTTCTTACGGGTGAACCCCATTCTGTAACCGCCAAAACAATAAATGATTGCCTCCTGTTAATTATTAAAAAAGGCGATTTTGATTTTATCTTGAATAAAATTCCCAAGTTAGCCATTGATTTAAGCCAGACCTTATCCCGCAGATTAAAACGCAAAGATATTCACCAAAAGACTATTTTTGAAAGCGTGGCTATTTCCATATTTAGTTCTTACTCTCAGGCAGGTAAGACCGTTTATGCTTTAAATCTGGGCTTAAGCCTTGCCAAAGAAACGCATAAATCAGTAATTATATTAGATATCGCACCCCCAGATAAAGTTCACAGCCTTCCTCGGAGATTAGAAATTGAGGCTGCTTATCCGGTTTTTGACCTGTCTTCTTCTGCAAATACTGATACGGCAAGAGTAATAAAAGATTTTATTTTAAAAGATAGATTTGGCATAGACTTAATCGCCCTTTCCTATAAGCCAGAAGATGATTCGTGTGCAAAGAAATTAACGGATGCCTTAAGTCTCTTGGTTAATGATTATCACTATATAATTTTAGACCTGCCCAGTGAAATGGATAGGAGTATCTTCGATATACTGAATCAATCTGACCTAATCCATATATTGACGAGCCCGGAACCCGTGGATTTAAAGAGGACATCCAATCTAATCAGGCGTCTTAAAACCGATTTTAATTTTAATGAAGATAAGATAAAAGTTGTTATTAATGAATATAAAGTATCAAGGCTTACATATGAAGAGCAAATAGGGTTATTAAATCACCCCATATTTGCTACTCTACCCAGGATAGAATTTAAGGCATCGGACAAAATGGTTTTGGATGAGCCGGATTCTGAATATGCCAAGGCGATAAGGAGGATTGCGCGCAGAGTCGGTGATTGTTTAGTGGGCTTGGCGTTGGGGGTAGGTGTAGCCTATGGTTTTTGCCATATCGGTGTATTAAAGGTAATCGAAGAAGAAAGGATCCCCATTGATGTTATCTCTGGTTCAAGCGTGGGAGCGCTCATTGCCAGCCTCTGGGTAACCGGCAGGTCAAGCGCTGAGATACTCCAGATTACCAGAGAATTCAAAGAGCCAAGATATGTATGGGGGCTGGTGGATTTAACATTTCCCTTTTTAGGCTTTATTAAAGGCAACAAACTCTACAGGTTTTTAAAAAAATATTTAGGCAACAAAACTTTCTATGATGTGAAACTTCCTTTAAAGATTATTGCCAGTGATGTAAAAAGAAAAGAACCTATAATTTTAGAGAAAGGCCTCCTGGCAGATGCAATTATGGCCAGCTGTACTATGCCGGGAGTATTTACGCCTTTTAAATTTAAACAGGGTTTCCTATTCGACGGAGGAATAACTAGCCCCTTACCTACTGAACCTTTATTTAAGATGGGCGTAAAGAAGATAATTGCGGTTAATGTCACTCCTTCCAGAGAAGATGTCCTTAAACAATACGAGAAGATAAAAGAAACTAAAACTCCCAGTGGCCACTATTATCAAAATAAACTTAAGACCAATATATTAGATATTATATTTAGCAGCATTGAGGTAATGCAGTCAGAGGTAGCAGAGAAAGAGGCGCAATTGGCGGATATTGTTTTGCACCCGGATACGTCAGGGATGTATTGGTTAGAACTCCATCGTGCGGAAGAATTTGCCAAGAGAGGCGAGGATGAGGCACACAAGAATCTGGATAAAATTTGGCAGGTTATCAATGAATAAAAAGGGGGGCCAAATGAAGATAGTAAAACGTTATTGTATTATTGCGTTATTGGGTTATTGCTTTATTGCGTTATTGGGTTGCGCAACGATAATAGAGGGCACAAAAGGATTTATGGGTATTTCTACACGTTCCTTAGAGAAGGCACGCAAAGATGCGATTATGAAAACCTTTAATTATGATTACTTTACTTGTTATACGAAGACCCTGGATATTTTAAAAAGCATGGGTGCGTGTGTCTATACGCAGAGTATAAAAAAACATACGATTGCCATCTATGTTTCTGAGAGCGATACCACACCAGTGGGCCTATTTTTTAAAGAGGTAGATTCAGCTAATATCCAGGTTGAAGTATCCTCGCCAAGCACTTATGCTAAAGAATTTATTGCGGGAAAGGTGTTCTCTGTTCTGGATAAAAAAGTCAGCTTAGAAGAATTGGAGGCGCAAATCAATGCAAAAAAAGAACTGGAAAATAAGTAAACTTATTGAAGAATGTCATCTTATTGCTAAAGAAAAGGGTTGGTGGGATAGCGAGCGCAATGATGGCGAACTCATCGCGCTTATGCATTCAGAATTATCCGAGGCTTTGGAGGCAATGCGTAACCACGGGACAAAAGATAATATTGCCGAGGAACTCGCGGATTGCTGTATCCGTATCTTTGATTACTGCGGCGCAAGGGGCGTTGACTTAGAAAAGACCCTCATTAAAAAAATAGAATACAATAAAACCCGTCCCTATCGCCATGGCAAAAAATTCTAAATTGCTAACCGCAAAAGAAGCCAAAGATATTGATATAAGAGCAAAAGAGATATTCGGTATTTCTACGCTTGTGCTTATGGAGAATGCCGGAAGGGGGGGTGCCGAAGAAGCCATAAAAGTATTGCATGGTAGGAAAAATGTAGCGATATTCTGCGGTAAAGGAAATAACGGAGGAGATGGATTTGTAGCGGCACGGCATCTTTTAGCTTATGGTTTAAAACCTGTTATTTTTTTGGTAGGGAGAGTTCAAGACGTAGAGAATGAGGCGAGAATAAATTTAGAGACTCTTCTAAGACTAAGACAGAAGATAATCGAAGTTGATGAAGAGAATCTACATTTGGTTAAAAATAAGATTTCTCAATATACTTTAATTATCGATGCGCTTTTGGGCGTAGGGTTGCAAGGTGAGGTAAAGAGCATTGTTAGGGATTTAATCGGAGTAATCAATGCCTCAAAAGCTTACATTTTATCTGTGGATATACCTTCGGGGTTGGATGCAACTACTGGAAGAGTCTTAGGTTGTTGTGTTAAGGCAGATAAGACAGTAACATTTGTGGCCAAGAAACGCGGTATGGTTATCGGTGATGGGCCAAAATATTGTGGGAGAATTGTAGTCAAGGACTTAGGAATGCCGCTATAGTATTTTGCTGCGGGTTTTGCTCGTGGTGCTTGAAATTATTAATGAATCTGTCGATTTTCTCGCTCGTTGAAAACGCCGGGTTTGCGGGTCCTGCCGAGGCATGTTCTCGCAGCACCGCTCGCATTTCCCCAGCGAGGAAATGCTCGCTTCGTGAAAATTCTCGCTCTCGGCAACAATTAGGAACGAAGCGAACCGTGCCCGCTCGAATTTTCTAGATGATGCTCAAATCAAGCCAAGCCACCCGCTAAAAGATTCATACATATATGTCGGTAAAACTTTTGTGGAGGGATTTGTGAGCGTGCATTAGAAAACTTTTGGCAAAAGTTGGCAAGGATTTACGAGTTGCTGGAGCACGCTTGCCCCGCGTAAGAATACTGGCGGAAGCAACGAGTAAACCGTAGCCAACGGCAAAAGTTTTCAGCACGCGAACAATATCCCGCAGCAAAAGTGCTACCTATGTCTATGGTTAATACAAAATTATATGACTATCACAAACTCACCGCGCGGCTTCTGCCGCTTGAGCTCCTCCAGGATATCTTTTGCGCTGCCCCGTTTTATCTCTTCAAATTTTTTCGTCAGCTCCCGGGCGCATACTATTTCCTTGTC
>JAUYDQ010000073.1 GCA_030691725.1 Candidatus Omnitrophota bacterium | reverse complement strand
TAAAATGTGCAGAGTGTGGCTGCCAGATAACCGCCGAGACGCAAAAAGGACACAATTATTATCATTGTACCAAAAGGCGCGGCTCTTGCTCTCAATCGCTTTATATTCGAGAGGAAAATCTTGCCCGCCAAATAAAAGACGCCATTCAGAAAGTAGGAATTGATGATGGGCTTTTTTCTCAGCTGATGAAAGAGGTTAATCGTCAGAAGGCTTTGCTTGAAGCGGACAAAATTTATAACGAAAGGTTAGCAGGTAGTAAAATTCAGGAGATTGATCTGCAGTTAGAACGATTGTTAAATTTGTCGGTGAGCGGTGTAATTTCTGCGGAAGAATATCGGGAGAAAAAAGCCCAGCTGATAAACAGAAAGTTAGAACTTCAAGCTGGGGGTAACAGTGACGGGAAATGGTTAGAACATTTGAAAAACTTTGTAACTCTTGCTCACCAAGCCGGTTGCATCGCATTGGAGGCAAATTACGAAGCGCTGCGAGATTATTTCAAAATTTTCGGCTCGAACCTTAGGCTTGCTAACGCAAGCCTATTATTTTCTTACAGATACCCTTACAAATATTTCGCCGAAAGAGCAAATAATAATTTGGGGTGGCTAACGGGGATCGAACCCGCAAACCTCTAGAGCCACAGTCTAGCGCTCTAACCAATTGAGCTATAGCCACCACTATTCTTCTTCTTTTTTAAATGCAACTTTAACGGTATCTTTGAGTACTTTGACCAAACCAAATGTGCCGTTGTATAATGCCTTAGATAAATCCGTTGCGGTTCTCCCTATTCTTTTAACCGGGACCTTAAACAAATCCGCGTAATTAACCTGACTGTATTTCATACCTTCCTGGAGAGTATCTTCGAATGCAGTCTTGATATAGCCAAAATTAAACTCGGGGTTGGTCATCCTTGTTTTAATAGTGAAGTTAACAATAACCTTTCCTTGATTTAACGCCTTGAAAATACCGAGAACTGCCTCAGCAATCTTCTCAACCTTACCTAGCCCTTCTTCTTCCTGACGTTGTTTAAATACGATATCAGTTAATTCCAGGTGGCATTCGGCTGCGAGATTATTATCTGTGCCCTTTAGATTACTGGTAAGGTTAAGCTTTGCACTTTCAATGCGCGTCTTCTCCAAGTCTACCCAGGTGGAATAATACGGATAAAGATAAACGCCGTCAATATCCGCAATCTTGACGGTGGCCTGCATATCCTTCTTAAACAAATTAACCCAGCCTTTTGCTTCAATTTTGCCTTCTTCTTCGCCTTGCGACCAGGGAATCCTTCCCGTCAATTCAAAATTAGTAATTGCCGAACGCGGGTATATATAAAGATTGGTTAAATGAAAGTTTATGTCTTTAACGGTTATTTTTATCCCCTCGCCGGGTAATGTATGGTCAATAAAATCTATCTTGCCGTCTTTTATATTTAAGTTCTTGATTATTAAACGCAGGTACTTATCTTTCCTGGGTTCTGATTTCGGCAGAGGATCGGATTTTAACTGCGGATTAGACGCACCAACCCCTGCCGTTGTATTAACATTGGAGGCCGATTCTCCTGTTTCACCGTGAGCAGCGGTTTTTTCGTAAACGAACTGGGGATTTATCAGTTTAAGGTCGTTTAAGACAATATGGCCGCCGAGCAATCCCGGGATACTGGGTGAAATGGAAGTATACTCTATTTTTGCCAGGCCAAGGATCTCTAAGTTTTTTATTTCTAAATTAAACGGTAAGGTAAGACCGACATAACTGATGTTTACCTTTCTGTGCGTCAAATTCTCAAGTTGCCTGGTAACGATAGCCTTGCCTTGCAAAAGCAAGAATAGAAAAGTAGCAGTAAAGACAACCACAAAGATAATAATAACTATGCGTAATATTTTTATTAACTCTTTCATATAATTATATGGCGCGCCTGGGCCGAATCGAACGGCCAACAACCGGCTTAGAAGGCAGGTGCTCTATCCTATTGAGCTACAGGCGCGTTTAGTGTTACTGTTATTTTCTGTCTCATCTACCAACGGCTAGGCGCTTCGCGGATTTTAAAAAAAATCCGCTCGCAGCCGTTGGTATAAATTCGGTCAGCAAGCTTATGTTCGCTGTCCACTCCATAAGCTTGGGCTTCATTTATCGGGGCGACAGGATTTGAACCTGTGACCTCTTGGTCCCAAACCAAGCGCTCTAGCCAAACTGAGCCACGCCCCGGATTTAACTAAATTATAACACGCAAAAATAACTTTGCAATCGCTAAATTTTAGGATAGACTATTGGTTAAGATGAAGAGAAAAATAATTATTGGTATTGTATTAGTTATAATATTTGCTGCCTCCTTTGGAATAATCTATCTCAATAATGTCTACCTGCCTGTTAAAGTTAAAGGCCGTCTTGCCGATGCCCTGTCAACATATCTTAATTATAACGTAGAAATAGAAAAACTTAAATACAGTCCTATCAGAGGCGCTGTTATCCAGAATATTGTTGTTTATGACAAGGTAAAAGATAAAGACAATACCATCTTAACCATCAAAGAATCCTCCTTCCATATCCTTTTCCTGCCGTTAATTAAAGAAAGAAAGATTATTATACCTATAATTCACATAGACTCACCAAACCTAAATATACGCTACCAGCAAGATAATAGCTTTAATTTCTCAAGAATTTTTCTTCCCAAGCCCAAACCGCAATCAAAACCAAAGATTAAATTTTCTTTTCTTATCTACAAAATAAATATCTTCGACGCAAAGGGTATTTTTGCAGATGAGCGCCAGACGCCTAAATTCACCAAGACTATCCAGGATTTAGATATCGTTCTCGGCGTCAGGCAGTTAACAAAAATTGCTTTTTTAATTGAGAGTAAGCTCCTTACAGACAAAGGAACAGTTACCGCATTATCAATTCAGGGGGATTACAACTTCCTGTCAAAAGAAGTTAATTCTAAATTAAATCTTGCCAATCTCGTTATCACTGAATTTAACCCTTATCTAAAGGCATTGCCCTTTTCTATTGCCAGCGGAGCTATCGAGAATAGCGCGCTCGAATTTAAGTTTAAAGATAATCTTATGAGCCTAAAAGGTGCTATATCTACGAAGGGGCTGGGACTGAGGAAAGAAGGCCTGGCTCTTACGGGAGATATCAATATCGAACCCGAATTAAGTTACGCTATGGATAAAAGGACATTCGACTATAAAGCAAATATTAAATTCGTCCAGGCAAATCTGAACGGTATCCAATATATAGAAAAGGTAAATAACATTTCAGGTGTTATAGGTTTAGCAAAAGATAAACTCTGGACTGACAGTTTAAAATTGCAAGCCCTGGATTCCGGCTTTACGCTCAAAGGCACAGTCGATAATTTTGCTAATCCCTATCTTAAGCTTAATTTTAAATCCGACCAGCTCGATCTAGAGAAAATGCTTGTCATTTTGCCTCACAAACCAGAAGGCCTTAATTTAAACGGTATCGCCGCAGCTGACATTAATATAGAAGGCTATCTCGGGAGGCCTCCTTTAGATACCAAAGCAACTCTTCAAATAAGCGATGCGAAATTACAGGCTGCATTATTAAAAGAACCGGTAAATAATATTAAAGGGGAGGTTGACTTTACCCGGGACACTATAGACTGGCTTAATCTGACTTTTAATTACCTAAATGTAGCCTATACTTCAACCGGAAAATTAGTTAACTTCCAAGCCCCTGAGATAAATTTTGGCCTTATTTCTAAAGATGTGGATTTAAAATCCGATATCAAAATTAAAGATAAAATTATAAGAATAATTACCTTTGCAGGTAAATATGTGAATTCTAAATTTGATGTGGAAGGCGCTATAGACACACAAGACAATACTAATCCTGCGTTAGATTTATTAGTAAACCTGAATCTTAATCCTTCTGATGCCTTCGTATTCCTTCCCCCTCCTCTTTCGGAAAATCTGAAAAAAATTAAACTCGATGGCATCTTGAATATCAAGGGAGCATTAAACGGAAAAGCTAAAGATTACAGAAACTGGAATCTCTCTTTTAAGACTGCCTCTGATACTTTTTCTGTTTATAATCTAAAATTTACTAATCTTGCTTTTAACTTAGATCAGAAGGACGGGCTAATAAATATAGACCGCTTAACCGCCTCTGGTTATTCAGGCTTGATAAACCTGAATTTCATTTCTGATTTAAAGCCTGGTGTGCCGACCTACTCCTTAAAATTAAATAGTTCAGATGTTGACCTGGCAAAATTAAAATTAGATACTGGTTTAAAGGATCAAGATATAGGAGGCCTACTAAATATCAGTGCCGATTTAAACGGGAATTTTAATGACCTGGCGAGCTTAAAAGGCAATGGTTTACTTTCTATCAAAGACGGTAAACTCTGGCAATTCAATCTTTTTAAAGGCTTAGGGGAATTGTTTTTGCTTCCGGATTATGAGAAGATAATGTTTAAAGAAGCTCTCGGTGAATTTAGTATTCAAGATAAATCTATCTCCACTGAAAATCTAAAGCTAACCAGTGACCAATTAAATCTGGATTGCAAAGGTAAACTGGGATTTGACGGAACATTAGATTTTACATTCTACACTGAAGCGAATAAAAATCTAATCCGCGACTCAGCAGATATAAGAAAATTCACCACGGCAATATTAGGGGGCTTGAGCAACGCTCTTACTATAAAAGTAAGCGGGACAATTCAAAAACCAAAATACAAAATTATCCCTGTGGCTTTAGATTTAATTAAAAATATTAAGGATTTCTTTTTAGGTAAGTAGACAGGATTGCCTTTGCTTTCTGGAGGGCGCGGAAACGATGGCTCATCTTATGTTTTATACGGGCCCCTAGTTGAGCAAAGGTTTTTTTATATTTAGGTATCACAAATAAAGGGTCATAACCAAATCCAAAATTGCCTTTTTCGGTGAAACCGATAAATCCGCTGCACTCGCCTTCCGCAACTCCCACCAAGCCATTCTTGTCAGCCAAAGCTACTGCACAGCAATAATGTGCTTTTCTTTTATTTACCGGCAGGCCCACTAGTAATTTAAGTAATTTTAAATTATTTTTGCGGTCGCTTTTGTCTTTACCTCCAAACCGCGAAGAATAAACTCCGGGTTTACCTCCCAGTGCATCAACACAAAGACCGGAATCTTCACCTAAGGTCAATTTTTGGGTGAATTTTGCAATCTTAATTGCTTTTTTTATGGAGTTCTCACGAAAGGTCTTTCCATTTTCAATTATCCGCGGTGCCTTAGGATAATCTGCCAGGGAAAATAGCTTAAGATTGAGGCTTTTTAAAATCTCTTTTATTTCTTCTAATTTCTTTTTGTTTTTGGTTGCTACTATTAGTTCCATAATAATAAAGGGGACACCCTTCCGATTGGATTCAAAGACGTCCCTATAGGATGTCTTTGAGGAGATTTCTTTGGATATCAACTAATTCTTCAATCCCTTTCTTTGCCAAGGTTAAGAGTTTATCCGCCTGGTCTTTATTGAAGGTTTTACGTTCAGCAGTGCCCTGGATTTCAATAAATTCACCTTCTCCGGTCATCACAATATTCATATCCACTTCAGCCTTGGAATCTTCTTCGTAGGTTAAGTCTAAAAGCAACTCCCCGTTCACAATGCCTACGCTTGTCGCAGCCACAAAATCCTTTACAGGAATCTTATTTAATAGGCCGCCTTTTTTGAGTTTGTTCAAGGCATCCGCAAGAGCAAAAAAACTACCGGTGATAGAGGCAGCGCGCGTTCCGCCGTCAGCCTGGATAACATCGCAATCAATCCATATAGTACGTTCACCTATGGGTTTCATATCGCAGATTGCTCTTAATGAACGGCCCACCAACCGCTGTATTTCATAGGTTCTACCTGAATCTTTTCCGCGTTTGATGCGTGTCTGACAGGAGCGCGGAAGCATACCATATTCCGCAGTTACCCAGCCAGTGCCTGTGCCTTTTAAAAACGGCGGCACAGATTCTTCAACGGAAGCAGTGCAGATAACGCGGGTATTACCCATCTCTATTAAACAAGACCCCTCTGCGTATTTTATATAATTGCGAGTAATCTGTACCTTTCTTATCTTATCCAGTCCCCGACCATCCTGTCTAATCATAAATGCTCCTTCCTCTCGTATCTATGCCTACAATTAACGGAAAATCTCTGACCTCTAATTTATAAATTGCCTCCGGCCCTAAATCCTTATAGGCAACTGACTCATTTTTCTTCACATATTTTGATAGAAGCGCACCGCACCCTGCATAAGTTAAAAAATATACTGCCTTGTATTTTTTTATTGCCTGGATTACCTGCCCGAAGCGCCTACCCTTACCAATCATAGCGAGAACGCCCTTTTTCAATAATGCAGGCGTAAACTCATCCATCCGGCTGCTTGTCGTTGGCCCGCACGAACCGATAATTTTTCCGCGAGGTGCAGGTGTTGGCCCGCAGTAATAGATAATCTGGCCTTTTAAATCAATGGGCGTTTTCTTATTTTTATTAATTGCTTCAACTAATCTTTTATGCACCTGGTCCCTAGCAGTATAAATAATGCCGCTTAATAAAATTTCCTCGCCTACCTTTAATCTCTCAATCTCGCTTTTTGTTAAAGGAGTATTTATTCTTTTCATAATGTCTTGGCGGCGCTTCTTAAGGCATGACAGCTGATATTTACCGCAACAGGTAGCCCTGCAATATGGGTAGGATATGTTTCGATATTTACTCCTAAGCAGGTAGTCTCTCCGCCTAAACCCATCGGGCCGATATTCAGTTTATTTATTTTTCTCAATAAATCTGCTTCTAATTTACTGAACCGGCGAGTAACAGGTTTTAAAAGTGCCTTCTTTGCTAAAAACATTGCATAATCTGCTGTTCCGCCAATTCCCACGCCGACAATATAAGGCGGACAGGCATCGGGCCCGGCAGACTCAACTAAATCAACAATAAATTTTTCAATCTCGCTGATTTTGGCAGTAGGGTTAAACATTTTCAATTGCGTCTTATTTTCGCAGCCAAAACCTTTAGGCAGAACAATTATTTTTAACTTATTGCCCCTGACAATCTCCGTATGAATCACCACAGGAGAATATCCGGGCCTACTTCTGGACAAGGGATTGCTAATTATGGAATTTCTTAAATACCCTCTTCTATATCCTTCCTCAACGCCTTTATTTACTGCTCTCCTTAAGTCTCCGATAATCTTTACATCCTGGCCGATTTCTAAAAAGACTACCGGTAACCCTGTATCCTGGCAGATGGCTAATTTTTCTCTTCTGGCAATATCAGCATTATTGATAATCGCCTTCAAAATATCTTTTGCTCTTCTTTTTGTCTCTTTGGAATAAGCAGCCTTAAGGCCGGATAAAACATCCTTTCTTAAAACCAGATTTGCCCGGATGCACAATCCAGAGATTACATCTTTAATTTTATTTGCTGAAATTACTTTCATCTTCTTTTGTATTCTCGCACAACTGTAGTTGTTATGCCGCCGCGCGGATTAAATTGTGTTGCAATCTTCACCCAACGGGGTTTACAGGCACTTACAAAATCATCCAATATTTTATTTGTCAGGTGTTCATGAAATATCCCTAAGTTACGATAGAATATAGTGTAGAGCTTAAATGACTTTAACTCAATACAGTACTTAGCTGGCGAGTATTCAATGGTAATGGTTGCAAAATCCGGCAGGCCTGTCTTTGGGCAGATGCAGGTAAATTCCGGGATTTCTAAATTTATGGTATAGATTCTGTCCGGATATTGATTCTTCCAGACCTCAATCTCAGGAGTTTTTAAACTGCGGATATTCTTTTGCAGGCCTTCGTAGCTACTCAGTCTTTTAGTCATATTATTTTAATCCTATCTTTTTGTGTAGCTGCGGAATGACGCAGGCAGTGATATGGTTATCTCTTGCAATATCTTTAAAACGCTCTAATTTCTCTATCATCGGTTCGTATTCTTCATAACTATTAGGCTGTAAAACTAAAATGAGGAACTTATTTACTTCTTTTATCAATCTTAAACCCTCTTTTAGGTCCTCTTCATTCGTATCCTGGCAGATTACCATTTTTAAGAATGTTTCTTTTTTAGAGGCGACTTTAAGGAACCGATGATGATGATGCCAGAAATCTTTCAGGCCTGTAGAGCTTGGCAATTTCAGGTCCATAGCTACAATATCGACGTCATCTATAACATCTTCTAATGCGCTGTGTAATATGCCATTTGTCTCCAGGTAGTTTTTATAACCTTCTTTGCGAGTCAATTTGAGTATTGCTTTCAAAAAATACTTCTGTAAAAGCGGTTCACCGCCTGTAAACGATACAGTAGCATGGCCATTCTTATATAGCTTTAGCTCTTGGAGTAATTCCTCCGGCTCATACTCTGTGAAACGGTCTAAGTGCGTATCGCAGAATTTGCATTTAAGATTGCAACCGAAAAAACGCACAAAGATCTGTTCTTCGCCAAAATAAAGGCCTTCGCCTTGAACGCTACTGAAGACTTCTGTAATTTTCCCTCTTGTCCTCATATCCGTTAGGGGACACCTTTCCGATTGACTTCAAAGACGTCCCTCGATTGGGTTAAAAGACGTCCCTTAGTGAGGGGGTCTCTTATTCCGGCTTCCCGGAAACCCTTCGCCCTATAATAACAACTATCGCATTCACTGCAAGGAACCTTTCCTCCGCGATAACAGGACCAGGTTAAAGCAAGGGGTACGTTTAATTGCCGAGCCTTACGAATAATCTGGGCTTTAGTCTTACGAATTAAAGGAATCTGGATTTTAATGCCTCTCTTTTCTACTCCGGCTTTTGTTCCTGTCAGGATTACTTTCTTAAATGCGCGATAAAATTCCGGCCGACAGTCAGGATAACCGCTGTAGTCCTGAATATGCGCGCCGATAAATATCGCTTCTGCCTTAATCGCCTCAGCAAAAGATAAAGCAAAACTTAAGAAGATTATGTTGCGTGCCGGAACATAAGTTGAAGGGATTGCGCTATTGCTTTTTACGTTATAGCGTTGAGGAATTTTTAATTCCTTATCTAATAAACTCGAACCTCCCCAGGGTAGATTAATTTTTATAACTTGGGCAGGGCACACTGCCTCTCGGGCAATCTTTTTTGCTGATTCTATCTCTTTTTTGTGGCGCTGGCCATAGTCAAAGATAAGACAGAAACATTTATAGCCCTGTTTCCTGGCAAAATATAAAGTTGTGGCTGAATCTAAACCCCCGGATAACAAAACTACGGCTTTTTTCATCCCGCATAATAAGATGCGCAACTATTATGGCTTTCCCAGACCGTAACTAACTTAAGACTTTTGACTTCTGACTTAAGACTATTGTATATATATTGCGCAATATTCTCGGAAGTAGGATTGACTTTCTTAAAATAGGCGAGGTGATTTAAACATTTATGGTCTAATTTTTCTAATATCTCATTTAATTTCATCTTTAAATCCTTAAAGTCTAAGACCATACCTGCCTTATCCAGCTTTTTCGCTTCCACATTAACTTCTACCTTCCAGTTGTGGCCGTGCAATTCTTCGCATTTACCCCTATAATCACGCAGGAAATGCGCTGAACTAAAATAGGATTCGATTTTTATGCTATACATTATTGACCTTTTCTACATTGGATAAAGTAGCACCTAAAAATCTCTCTGCCACGCGACTAAACCATTTCGTATTATCAGTGACGTAAAATTTGTGTCTGGACTTTCTGCGGCCTGTATTCAGTAACCCCTCTGTAACCAGAATCTTTTTTACTTCCATGGCTACTTGTTTGGCTGAATCAATTAATGTCACGTTTTTTCCTAATGCCTTTTTAATCACCGGCTTAAGTAACGGATAATGTGTGCAGCCCAGAATAACCGTATCAACACGGGCATCATTTAAAGGCTTAAGATACTTTTTAGCCACACTCAGAACTTCACTGCCTGCGAGCCAGCCTTCCTCGGCAAAAGGCACGAATAGAGGACAGGCAACAGCAATGACTTTAATCGAATGGTCAAGTTGTTTGATCTCGTTTTCATAGGTATGGCTTTCTATGGTGCCGCGCGTGCCGATAACGCCTATACGTTTATTCTGCGTAGCATAGACTGCTTCTCTTACTCCGGGGCTAATCACGCCTACAATAGGTACCCGGAAATGGCTTTTTATTATGGGAAGGGCAACGCTGGATACGGTATTACAGGCAACGCAGATCAGTTTTACTTCCTGTTTTAATAAAAACAAGATGCTCTCAATAGAAAACCTGATTACTGTCTCTTTAGATTTTATACCATAGGGCACACGGGCAGTATCGCCGAAATAGATTATATCTTCACCGGGCAGCTGACGGATTAATTCTTTAACCACAGTCAGCCCACCTACGCCGGAATCAAACACGCCGATTGGTCTCATTGTCTCGCCGCCTCCAGTAATGTCAAATCCCGCGCATATTTCAGTATTCCCTGCTCTATGCTTTCAGCTATCTGTTGGCGATAATAAGCGTTCTTCATCATGCGCTCTTCCTGAAAATTGGATAAAAAACCTGTCTCGATTAAAATCGCAGGCATCTGTGCGCCTTTTAAAACATAAAAAGGAGCGCCTTTTATGCCTAAGACTTTTGTATTCAGGTTGTTATCTATGGCGCTGCATACGTTGCGGGCTAATCTTACTGACTCTGCGCGGTTAGAAGTATGAATCATATCCCACAGCGTTGCCTTTAAATTCAAAGACGGAGAGAAAGCAAAATAGGACTTATCTAAATTTAACGCAGCATTCTGCGCGCAATACAACGCCCGCTTAGAATCGCTTACATTAGGAGAAATATAATATACCTCTAAGCCATTTAGACTCCTCACCCGATTAGCATTAGAGTGGATGCTTATGAAAAGGTCTGCCTTAGAATTATTAGCAATATCTACCCTGCGCTCAAGAGAAATAAAATTATCGCTAGAGCGCGTCATCACCACGTCTACGCCGTCAGCCCTCAGTAGTTTGCTTAGCCTCTTAGCAATATCTAAGTTAACATCCTTTTCTCTTAAACCCCTTTTCCCTATCGTGCCGGGATCCTTTCCGCCATGCCCGGCATCCATCACAATCCTTTTGATTCTGGTTAAAGGTAAAGTTGTCTTACGCTCGGGATAGCGCTCTTTAAACAAACTATCTAAAACCTGTTCTTTGAATTTAAAGGGGAGGACTACTGTGCCTTGATAAATATCCACGGGATGCTTAAGATACTGGGACATGCCATCAACGACTACGAGTCTCTGGCCTACCATTAAATTTATCTTATGCGCGCCTTTACTGAGATTAGCTGTCCGGGTGAACGTATCATATTCCCAGGCTATATTTTCTGATTCACATAAAGAAACCAAAGGCACATAGGTTACGCCGTCGATATTATAGGTGGGCAGAGCTTCTCTTCTGGAAACAGTGGCGCAACCGGATAAAA
>JAUYDQ010000131.1 GCA_030691725.1 Candidatus Omnitrophota bacterium | reverse complement strand
CCAACAAATTCATCGATAAAATTTTGAGGATTCTCAATCATCAGATGCACATCTAAAGGCAGTTTCGTTATCCTACGGATATATTTGACTACTGCCGGGCCGATAGTAATATTAGGCACGAAATGGCCGTCCATCACATCGATATGGAGCATATCCGCCCCCGCTAATTCCACTTTTTTTATCTCTCTGCCTAAACAAGTAAAATCTGCGGACAATATGGAGGGAGCAATTTTAATTCTCATCGGTAAAGCCTTTTTTTATCAATATACTTAAGCACTGACTCGGGTACCAGATACCGAAACGATTTATTTTCTTTTATTGCCTTTCTAATTTCAAAACCTGAGATATCCACTGCCCTGATTGGGATAGTAGAAATATGGGAAGGTATTTTCTCCAAAGGATAGCCTGGCCGGGTGGCAACAATGAACTTTACCATTTTAATAATCTCATCCAAATCCTTCCAGTCATCCAGATATTTAAGCAAGTCTGAGCCAATAATAAAATATAATTCATCTTGCGGATATATCGACTTAAATTCTTTCAAAGTATCTATTGTATATGAACGGCCGTCTCTTTTGATTTCCATATCAGAGGCTAAAAAATACCTGTTGCCTTTAATCGCTAATTTGACCATAGCCATCCTTGCGCTGGCCGGTGCAATGTCAGAATTATCTTTATGCGGCGGCAGATACGTAGGCACGAAAATAACCTTATCCAGCTTTATTTTTTCTCTTACTTCTTCCGCCAGAATCAGATGGCCGATATGTACGGGATTGAAAGTACCGCCGAGTATGCCGATCCTCATCTGCTTTTCTCCTAATCAATACTTATCTTGTCGTGGGACAGTCAATCCTTACAAGGGACTGTCCCCGAAGGGGACTGTCCCTTGCCGTCCCTACTGGCTACGCTTATCTACCTATGTTCTCACCTGTCCATTTCCGAATACCATATATTTATATGTCGTCAATTCTTCAAGTGCCATAGGGCCGCGCGCATGCAGTTTGTCAGTAGAAATACCTATCTCGGCACCCAATCCGAATTGATAACCGTCGGTAAAACGAGTAGAGGCATTTACATACACACAGGCAGAATCCACTTTTCTTAAGAACTCCGTGGCGTTTTCGCGGTTATCAGTAACGATGCTATCAGAATGATGGGTACCGTAATGATTTATATGCCTTATCGCTTCATTTAAATCACCTACCACTTTCACGGAAAGAATTAAATCCAGGTATTCAGTAAAATAATCCTTCTCGGTTGCTCTCTTAATGCCTTTTTTTATAATCCGTTGCGTCATGCTACAACCGCGGATTTCTACGCCTGCCTCTTTAAATTTTTTAATCATCCCGGGTAAAAATCTTACTACGACATCTTTATGTACCAGCATACTCTCCATGGCGTTACAGACGCCGGGACGCTGGACTTTGGCATTGTAACAAATATTCTCTGCCATATTCAAATCCGCCCACTCATCCACATATACATGGCAGATACCCTTATAATGTTTTATTACCGGTATGCGCGAAGATTTAGTTACGTGTTTAATCAGGCTCTCTCCGCCGCGGGGAATAACTAAATCAATATAATCATTTAATTTCAGTAATGTATCCACGGCGCGTCTATCTCCTGTAGCAACCATACTCACTAAACCTTGTGGCAGAGCGTGTTTCTTTATAACATCTATGAGTGCCTGATATATTGCCAGATTGGAATTTAAAGCCTCGCTCCCTCCCCTTAAGATTACGCTATTGCCTGATTTAAAACATAAGCCGATGCAGTCAGAGGTAACGTTAGGACGCGATTCATAAATAATCGCAATTACTCCGATAGGCACACGTACCTTCTCTATCTTGAGGCCGTTGGGCCTGTCCCAGGATTTGATTATTTCACCTATAGGATCGCTTAATTCGCTTATCTGCACCAGAGAATCCGACATCTCCTTTATTCTCTTGTCATCAAGAGTCAGCCTATCTATAAAAGCACGGGATAGCCTGGATGTAACAGCCTGAGCAATATCTTTTTTATTGGCCTTGAGGATATGCTCTTTTTTAGCGATGAGTGCCAGAGCCATATCCTTAAGCACTTCATTCTTTTTAGCCGAAGACACGGCCGACATTGCCCTTGATGCTTCCAAGGCATTCTTAGCTATATTGGTAAGTTCTTTTTTAAGATTCATACACTACCCTCTGTAGGGACAGTCCCTACAGGATAACTATATTATCGCGGTGAATTGCTTCTTTATCGTAGCGGCTGCCTTTAGCTTTCTCTAACTGTTTGCTTGAAAGGCCGACCTTCCCCCTGGCAAATTCATAATTCTGTTTATCCATAACACTGACAATATCGCCCATCTCGAAATTACCTTCGAGGCCTATAACGCCTACCGAAAGTAAACTCTTCTTATTCAAAAGGGCTCTCTTTGCTCCGTCATCCACTAAAATCTTGCCTTTTGCTTTTGTCCCAAAGGCAATCCAGCGCTCTCTTGCTGCAAGGCCTTTCTTAGGCGAGAACAAGGTCCCGTATCTTTCAGGTTCTTTTACTACCGAGAAGATAATATTTTTACTTCGTCCGTTAGCAATCACGCAAGGAATTCCCGAATCTACTGCAATCTTTGCTGCTTCAATTTTTGTAATCATACCTCCTACGCAAGTTTTTTTATTCGTCGGGCAGGCAAGCGCTTTTATCTGAGGCGTAATTTCATCTATTACCCTGATAACTTTCTTATCTCTATCAAGAAGCCCATCGACATCCGAAAGAATAATCAAAAAGTCAGCACCGATAAGGCTGGATACTAACGCCGACAGCCGGTCATTATCTCCAAACTTAATTTCATCGGTAGACACCGTATCATTTTCATTAATTATCGGAATACTGCCTAATTTTAACAGTGTAAGTATTGTATTCTTGGCATTTAAATAACGTTTACGGTCATTAAAATCTTCCCAGGTTAAAAGTATCTGGCCGCAATTTATTTTATTATATCCGAATGCCCGGCTATAACTATCCATTAAGACATTTTGACCGAGGGAAGCAGCAGCCTGAAGATACGATAATTCTTTGGGGCGGGATTCTAATCCTAAGACACGCATACCTAAAGCAATCGCACCCGAGGAGACTATAAGGACTTCCTTATTTAGGCGAATTAAGTTGCTAATCTGGCCAACAATATGATTAAAAATACTCTGGTTAAAACCTCTTTCGTCAGAACAAAAAAGGCTGCTGCCTATCTTTATTACAATTCTCTTATAATCTTTTTCTAATTCCTTCAATTAACTCCTCCAGGCCCTCTTTCTTTAACGCCGATATAGGATAAACTTTTTTCTTTATTACCTTTTTGAATCTTTCCAAGTTTGCGGCGGAGCCTTCAATGTCCATTTTGTTAGCCGTGATAATCTGCGCTTTTTTATAAACCTCTTTACTGTAATTCTTTAATTCTTCGTTGATGGCCCTGTAATCTTTTATAGGGTCTCTTCCCTCAGAACCGGACATGTCAATAAGGTGCAGGAGAATCTTTGTGCGTTCGATATGCCTTAAGAACTTATCCCCTAAACCCCTTCCTTGGGATGAGCCTTCAATTAATCCCGGGATATCCGCCATGACAAAAGAATTACCTTCGTCAGTCACTACTCCCAATACAGGAGACTTTGTAGTAAAAGGGTAAGCAGCAATCTTAGGATGGGCGTTGGAAATATTAGAAATCAGAGTAGATTTTCCTACATTCGGAAAACCTACCACGCCCACATCTGCAATGAGTTTTAAATCCAGAATTAATTCTTTTTCTTCACCCGGTGAGCCAGCCGTCGCTAATCTACCATGTTGATTACCCGAACCGCCTCGGCCACCGTAAGTTATAATAACTTCTTCTTGGTCTTTATTTAAATCGCGCAGGGCGCAACCTGTCTTTGAGTCTTTAATAACTGTACCGCAGGGTACGCGTATAATAACGGAAGGCGAGCCTTTACCTTTTTTGTTTTTACTTGAACCATTGCCGCCTTTTAAACCAAAGAAATGCCTGTTATACTGAAAATCTAAGAGGGTATGCAGGTTCCTGTCTGCCCTAATAACGATATCAGACCCCTTGCCGCCCTTGCCTCCGTCGGGAATTCCTCTTCGGGTATATTTATCGCGATATAAGCTTGAGCAGCCCTTACCGCCACTGCCTGCCTTAACGTATATTTTTGCCTGGTCAATAAACATCCTTACTACAATAGGTAGCAGTTAATAGGTAGGTCTAGGTTTTTCCTATAGCCTATCTACTACCTACTATCTACTCTTTCACTGCTATTTCTTTTATCTTTAAGCGGGTTAACTGCTGACGGTGCCCCTTTTTCCAATGGGAAGCTTTCCGGCGCCTATACTTATAAGAGATTACTTTTTCGCCCTTTATGTGTTTTAAAACCACGGCTTCTACCTTGGCGTCTTTTATATAAGGCTGCCCCACCTCGACCTTCTTATCTTTGGAGACCAAGAGGACTTTATTCAGAGTAATGTCTTTACCCTCCTTGGCCGCCTGCTTTTCTACGTCAATGATATCACCCTTTTTGACAGTGTATTGTTTTGCCCCAACTTCAATTATTGCATACATTTGTCGCTCTCCTTTAATCGTATTCCTTGTTTTATGGTATAGGAAAGTATAAAACACTTTCCAAACCCAGCAGGGTAGTCCTTCCTATACCTTTTAAGGAAGGGGCTAACCACTGAAAATCGTGTTGAAGTTATTTTGAAGCGATTTTCTTGCTAGAAAAATAATAATAACATATTAAATAAGCAGAGTCAAGGCTAAAATTAGCCTCTTAAGGTAAAGTCTAAAGATATAGATAACACGCTTACTCTTATCTATGAACAATACAAATTTTAGCTTTAGTATTTGACCTCGAGTAAACACAGGCCTTTCGCAGGCACGGCGGGACCGGCAAGTTGTCTATTTCTTGCCGGCAATATCTTCTTTGTGCTCCCTTCGGGGAGCTTGCCCCTGCCTATCTCAATAAGTGTACCCACAATATTCCTTACCATATTATAGAGAAATCCGTCTGCTTCTATATCAATATAGATAAAATCTTTGTCGCGAGTAATATTAAGATTTTTTATGGTTCTGACAGCGCCTCTTTTTTTCTTATCCGCTGCTTGGAATGACTTAAAATTGTGCCTACCCAAGAGAATTCTCGCATCTTTGCGCATCAGTTTTAAATTCAAAGAATAAGGAAAAAAGTAAACCGTATCCCTTGAGATTGCAGGCCGGGACGGGCGATTTAATATTGTATAGCGGTAAACTTTTGATTTGGCAGAAAACCTGCTATGAAAATCTAGCCCTACTTCCTCTGTTTTAATTACGGCAATATCATCCGGCAAAACTGTATTTAAGGCCTTTTGTAATTTATATATGGCTATACTGGAATCTGTCTTAAAATTTGCTGCCTGGGCCCTGGCATGGACTCCTGCATCAGTCCTACCTGAGCCAATAATCTTTATTCTTTTCTGGAATACTTTTTGCAGGGCTTTTTCTAACGTTTCCTGGACAGTCCTGTATTTTTTATTCTGCACCTGCCATCCGGCGTAATTTGTGCCGGCATACTCTATGGTCAATTTAATATTACGCATACGTAATTTATTTACCTTAAGAATTGATTTTTATCTTAGGTTGGGTATCGCAGGACTATTTTATCAATAATTCGGCTATCTGGACAGCATTTAGTGCAGCACCTTTGCGCAGGTTATCAGAGACAATCCATAACCAAAGACCATTCTTTATGAAGGGGTCGCGTCTGATACGGCCCACAAAAACTTCATCTTTTCCTTCTATATCTTTGGGCATAGGATAAAGGTTACTTTTGGGTTCGTCTATTACGATTACGCCCGGGGCCTGGGAAAGAATATCTTTTGTTTTATCCGGTTCAAGCGGTTTGACAGTCTCAACATATACTGACTCTGAATGACCAGTCCTTACCGGAACCCTGACGCAGGTGGCAGAAATCTTAATTCTATCATCGTGCATAATCTTACGGGTTTCTTTAACCAACTTCCACTCTTCAGTAGTATAATCAAATTCTCCAAAGCCTCCGATATGCGGAAAGACATTATAGCCCAGCTGCTGAGGCAGTGATTTATTTTGTACCTGAGCCTGCACATCTTTATATTCTCCAGCAGCAATCTGAGAGAGTTCTTCTTTTAATTGCTCAACCGCTGACCTGCCTGCACCCGAAGATGCCTGCAAAGTAGTTACGACTAATCTTTTAATCCCTGCTTTCTTATAAATCGGCCATAAGGCCACAACCAGCTGTATAGTAGAGCAATTCGGATTGGCAATTATTCCCTTGTGCTTTTTTACATCTTTGGCATTCACTTCAGGCACAACCAAAGGCACTTTGGGATCCATTCTAAAATCCGCGCCATTATCAATTACCACTACTCCTCTTTTTAGTGCTTCAGAAGCATAGGTTACAGCCGCGCCCTTTTCTCCTTCGGTTCCCGCAAACAAAGCTATATCTATACCCTGGAATCCTTCAGGAGAAATTACATTTACAGAATATTTTTGTCCATCGACTTCAATTTCTCTGGCTGAGCGGGCAAAAACACGTAATTCTGCGATAGGAAAATTACGCTGCCTTAAACAACGCAACATCTCTATGCCTACTGCGCCCACCCCAATAACGGCAATATTGTATTTTTTCATAGTGATTTCACCACCAAATCCCCTACTTCGGTTGTGGAATAACCCATCTTGCCCGCAGCAAGAGATTTTAATTCTTTATTAACCACTTTTATCACTGCTTCCTCAACTGCTTCCCCGGCTTTTACTTCTCCTAAATTCTCCAGTAACATCCCTAATGCACAAATCGCAGCCAGGGGATTAATTACATTTTTACCGGTGTATTTAGGCGCGCTTCCGCCGATGGGCTCAAACATTGATACGCCTTGGGGGTTAATGTTCCCACCAGCAGCAATACCCATACCACCCTGAATCATTGCTCCTAAATCCGTAATAATATCCCCGAACATATTATCCGTTACAATTACATCGAACCATTCCGGATTCTTCACAAACCACATTGTCGTAGCATCCACATGCGCATAATCAGTGGTTATATCCGGATACTCTTTGGCAATTTCATTGAAAGTCCGCTCCCAAAGATCCCAGGCAAAGGTCAAAACATTGGTTTTACCGCAGAGAGTAAGTTTTTTCTTAATATTTCGCTTTCGGCAGTAATCAAAAGCGTAGCGGATACAGCGTTCTACACCCTTGCGTGTATTATAGGAAATTTGAATGGCTATTTCATCTCTAGTGCCTTTGTCCTTAAATTCGCCCATCCCTTTATAAAGCCCTTCGGAATTCTCTCGGACCACCACAAAATCAACATCCTCGGGCTTTTTGTCTTTCAAAGGACAAAAATCAGCATTGTAAAGTTTTATCGGCCGTAAATTAATATATTGGTCTAAAGAAAATCTTAATTTTAAGAGTAGGCCTGTTTCCAAAATCCCTGGCTTTACCTTAAGGTGGCCTATTGCACCTAGATAAATGGCAGAATATTTCTTCAGCTCTTCAATATCTTTATCTTCTAAGGTCTTGCCTGTCTTTAAGTATCGTTCGCCGCCGAAGTCAAAAATCTTGGTTTCGTATTTAAACTTATATTTTTGACTTACCGCCTCCAGGACCTTAAGGCCTTCGCGAATCACTTCGGGGCCAGTCCCGTCTCCGGGAATTACGGCTATCTTATACATATTTTGGCTCATCTCGCAATCGACGCTTATTTCGCTAGGTAGGGACAGACACCTTGGTTTCTAATAAGTTCAGTATCTGCGGAGTCAGTCCCTACTGCTTACGGTTCTTTATATAATTTATCAAACCGCCCTTTTTGATAATCTCTTCCAAAAACTCAGGGAAGGGCTCTGTTTTATAAGTTTTTCCCGTGCTCAGATTTTTTATTATACCACCGGTTAAATCTATTTCAAGTAAATCACCGTCTTTTATTTTATCTATCTCGGCTAATTGCAAAAATGGCAGGCCCACATTTATGGAATTTCTGAAAAATATGCCGGCGAAACTGCGCGCAACCACTGCGGCGACACCGCAACCCTTTAATGCCCGCGGTGCGTGTTCCCGTGACGAACCGCAACCAAAGTTCTTGCCTGCTACTATAATATCGCCCTTGCTGACTTTGCCGGGGAAATCCGCTGCGATATTCTCCATACAGTGCCTGCCTAATTCTTTTTCGTCGGTTGTAACTAAATATTTGGCTGCGATAATATCGTCGGTATTAATATCATTGCCAAATTTATGTGCCTTACCTTTTATAATCATTCGCGTATCTCACAATCAGCCCGTTTCTTGTCGTGGGACAGTCCCTACTGGCTATGCTAGAGAGCCTCAGGATGGACAATTCTTCCTTTTATGGCCGATGCAGCGGCTACTGCGGGGCTGGTTAAGTAAACCTCTGATTTAGGGCTGCCCATCCTGCCGATAAAGTTTCTATTGGTGGTAGCCAGGCACCTTTCGCCTTCAGTCAAGATTCCCATATGCCCGCCTAAACAGGGGCCACAGGTAGGAGTAGAAAACACGCCTCCTGCCTGAACAAATATTTCTGCTAAACCTTCTTTTACTGCCTCCAGATAAATCTTTTGCGTCGCAGGAATCACAATTAATCGTAAGCCTAGCTTAATCTTTTTACCTTTTAAAATCTTAGCTGCAATCCTTAAATCCGAAATCCTGCCGTTAGTACATGAACCGATAACTACCTGGTCAAGAGTTATATCCCCTAATTTTGCAGCAGGCTTTACATTGCTGGGTAAATGTGGACAGGCCACAAGTGGCTCTAGTTTAGAAACATCGTATTCATATATTTTTTCGTAATGGGCATCGGAATCGCTTCTTAATGTGCGTATTTTTTTACTCTTCGCACTAAACTTCTGGCCCCTGACTTTCTTCATAAAATCAAAAGTAACTTTATCTGGCTCAATAATGCCACTGGCCCCCCCTGCCTCGATAGCCATATTAGACATAGCGAATCTATCGTCCATGCTTAATTTATTAATCACAGGGCCTCTAAACTCCATAACTTTTTCCAATGCTCCATCCACGCCAATCTGGCCTATAGTATAAAGAATCAAATCTTTACCGCTCACCCATTTCTTCAGTTTACCTTTATAGATAAATTTTATAGTCGCAGGTACCTTAAACCAGCATCTTCCATCAATAAATGCCCTGGCCAAATCTGTTGAGCCTACGCCAGTGGCAAAGCTACCTAATGCTCCATAGGTACAGGTATGGGAATCTGCGCCAATCACTAAATCACCAGGAGAAATTAATCCTTTCTCAGGTAAAAGCACATGCTCAATCCCCATGCATCCGACTTCAAAATAATTCTTTATTTTCTGCTCTTTGGCAAAATCCGCCATTATCCTGCATTGATTTGCGCTCTTTAAGTCTTTTGCCGGAGCAAAATGGTCAGGCACCAGGACTATCTTTTGATTATTAAAAACCCGCTTGACTCCTGACTTTCTAAATTCCTCTATAGCAAAAGGCGCAGTAATATCATTACCTAAAGCGAGGTCCACTTTGGCCTCGATAAAATCACCGGGATGAATATCCTTTTCATCCGTATGCGCTAATAATATTTTCTCAGCTATTGTATGAGGCATGGTTTACTTGAATTTTTTTACAGCGAGCGTAGCATTGTGGCCGCCAAAACCTAAAGAATTGGATAGGCAGACATCGACTTCTGTTTCGCGGGCAGTGTTCGCAACATAATCCAGGTCGCAATCAGGATCGGGGTATTCATAATTTATGGTGGGAGGCACTACGCCATCTCTTATTGCCAAAGCGCAGACCACAAATTCTACACCGCCGGCTGCTCCCAGCATATGGCCGGTCATAGACTTAGTGGAAGAAACCATGGTTTTCTTGGCGTAAGCACCAAAGGCTATCTTTATGGCCATTGACTCAACCTTATCATTCAGTTTAGTGGAAGTTCCGTGCGCGTTAATGTAATCTATATCCTCGGGATTAAGTTGGCCATCTTTTAATGCTTCTCTCATTGCCTGTGCTGGGCCTTCACCATCAGGGTTAGGTGCAGTAATATGATAAGCATCACAGGACATACCATATCCGCACAACTCTGCATATATATGCGCTTTTCTTTTTTTAGCATGCTCTAGGCTTTCCAAAACAACTAAACCGCAGCCCTCTGCTATCACAAAACCATCGCGCTGAGCATCAAATGGACGGCTGGCCTTCTCTGGCTCATCATTTCTGGTAGAAAGCGCCTTCAAAGCGCAGAATCCTCCTACGCCTGTAGCCACTATACAGCTCTCGGTCCCACCACAAATCATTACATCTGCATCGCCGCGTTCAATAATCCTGGAAGCATCGCCTATGGCATGCGCACCCGAAGCACAAGCGGTGGCTACGCAAGAATTGGGGCCCTTTAATCCAAAATTGATAGCCACCTGTCCGGCAGCTTCATTAACAATTAACATAGGTATCAGAAACGGCGATAACCTCGAAGGCCCTTTGTTCAGGTAGATCTTATTTTGCTCTTCTATAGTATATAACCCGCCTATCCCTGAACCAATTAAAACGCCGATTCTACGCCTGTCTTCTTTCTCTAAATTTAAACCGGCATCAGTTATTGCCTGTTTGCTAGATGCAACTGCATACTGTACAAATTTTTCCAGGCGCCTGGCGTCCTTAACCGATATTCCGTATAAAATCGGATCGAAACCTTTGATTTCAGCAGCAATGCGCGAATCAAAACCTGAAGTATCAAAGGAAGTAATAGGGCCTGCACCGCTCTTTCCGGATTTTAAAGCACTCCAGAAAGTAGGAACATCGTTTCCTAAAGGAGTTATTACTCCTAACCCTGTAACTACTACTCTGTTCTTTTGCATAATCTTTTGTTATAAAATTTACCCCGCCAAAAAGCAAATGGCGGGGTAGGACTTAAAGTTCAAATTTATATTGATGACTACTTATTAGCAGTCTTTTCTTCAATATACTTAATAGCATCGCCAACAGTAGTAATTTTTTCGGCGTCATCGTCTGGTATTTCAATACCGAACTCCTCTTCTAAGGCCATTACCAACTCTACGGTATCTAAAGAATCCGCACCTAAGTCATCAATAAATGATGCCTCAGGAGTGACTTCTTCCGGTTTTACTCCCAGCTGTTCCGCTATTATAGATTTAACTTTATCTTGCACTGCCATTCTTGTCTCCTCCTTTTAACGAGCCCACAACTTACGCAACAGTGAGTGAACGTAAGTTGTTTGGGCGAATTATACCATGACCATACCGCCATCCACAATTATAGTCTGGCCGGTAATATAACTTGCCTCCTCAGATGCCAAAAACACACATACACTAGCAACATCAACAGGACTGCCAAACCTGCCTAAGGGAATTGCGTCCTGCATCTTCTGCTTCAAATCCTCAGGAAGCTTGGCTGTCATTTCGGTTTGAATGAATCCAGGAGCTATAGCATTAACATTTATATTGCGACTGGCTAATTCCTTAGCTGTAGTTTTAGTTAAGGCAATTATCCCCGCTTTAGAAGCAGAATAATTTGCCTGTCCCGGATTCCCTATTATGCCAATGATCGAAGCAATGTTAATAATCTTGCCGTAACGCTGTTTTATCATTAAACGGGATACAGCTTTAGTACAATTAAAGGTGCCCTTTAAGTTTACATTAAGGACCGCATCCCACTCTGCATCACTCATACGCAGTAAAAGATTGTCTTTGGTGATGCCAGCGTTGTTAATTAATATATCAACCTTCTTGAATTTGTCAAGAATTTTGTTTACTGCTTCAGTAAGCTTTGCGTAATCAGTAACATCCAGCTCTAATGCCAAAGCATTCCTGCCTAAGGCCTCAATCTCAAGCTTCGTCTGGGTTGCCTTCTGGAGGTTTATATCGCCAACAACGATATCCGCTCCTTCTGCGGCAAACTTCAGGGCAATCTCTCTGCCGATCCCCTGAGCTGCACCGGTAATAAAAGCTACTTTATTTTCAAGACGCATTCAATCTCCTTTTGGCTTATCTCGCTAGTAATACTCATCTCGCTTAGTAGGGACAGTCCCTACTGCATTCGCTACTTACTTAAATTTAATATATCTTCCTTCTTTTCAATATTTATTACTTGTGCTGCCTCATCAATGCGGCGCATAAGGCCTCTTAAGACCTTACCCGGTCCAAACTCAATGAAATTTATTATAC
>JAUYDQ010000011.1 GCA_030691725.1 Candidatus Omnitrophota bacterium | reverse complement strand
AAGCAGTAATTATTGATTATATTTTAAATACTAAATCAGCTTTTAGAGTAGAAACACATATTTTTAATCATGGATCTAATGCGAAGGACGTTATAATTTATTCTTCTGCTTTAGGAAAGTTTTTAGAAAAAGCTTTTGGTTTGGTTATCGGAAGCCGCTCGAAAGATAAAAAAATTCCTTCTCAGATATTTAGTTCGGACAATGAAACAATTACCTCGTTTCTATCCGCACTATTTGAGGGAGATGGTTATGTGTCTGTAGATAGGCCGGGTAGCGGCGATTACTTTGAATACTTAACTGCTTCAAAATCTTTGGCAGAAGGCGTAAGTAGCTTATTGTTACGTTTAGGCGTTTTCTCAGTTATCAGGGAATGCAAAAAAGCAGCCACCAATACAGAGCTAAAGAAAAAAAACAGATACTACTCAGTTTTTGTTTATGGGATTGACAATATAAAGAAACTGGCTCATTGCCTAAAATTTGTAGGCAAAAAATCTGAAAAATTAGAGAGGATAAAATTACTGGATTTAAAGCCTAATCCAAACTTAGATTTGATCCCAGAGGTTAATTCTTTGTTTAAAAACCTAATAAAATTGTCCGGGATTAAAGTTAAGAGATTCAAGAAAATCTCTCCTAAGCTGGTAAGCTATTATGAGAACAGATGCCTGCCCAGCCGACAGGGGCTTCTTGAGGCATTAAGTATTATTGCTGAGCATGCCCAACTTTCAGGCCTGGCAAAGTGCATTTTCGATTACCTTAAAAGATTGGCTAATTCTGATATTTACTGGGATGAGATAGTGAGCATTAAAAAAGTTTATTCAGAAAAATGGGTCTATGATTTGTCCATTTTAGATACCCATAATTTTATTGCCCAAGATATTATAGTCCACAATAGCAATATCTTTGATGCGATACGCTGGGTTTTAGGCGAACAGTCCATAAAGGCTTTGCGCGGCTCTCAAATGGAAGATGTAATTTTTAACGGCACTGATTCCAAAGAGCCTCTCGGTATGGCAGAAGTCAGCCTTACTTTGGATAAAGATAACAGATTTTTTTCCGTTGACCAGAATGAAGTTGTGATTACCAGGCGCATTTTCCGTTCAGGCGAAAGTGAATACCTTTTAAACAAAACCCCGGTCCGCCTTAAGGATATCTTAGAATTGCTTATGGGAACAGGCATTGGCGCAGAGAACTATTCCTTAGTTGAACAGGGTAAAATCGACCTCGTTTTAAGCTCAAGGCCCGAAGATAGGCGCTTAATATTTGATGAAGCCGCAGGCATTACCAAATATAAAGTTCAGAAAAAAGAGGCGCTCAGGAGATTAGAAGAGACAGAGCAGAACCTTTTAAGGGTTAATGATATTATTGCAGAAGTAAAACGCCAGATCGGTTCTTTAGAGCGGCAGGCAAACAAGGCGCGTAGGTATAAAGAAATTTTTGAAGAGTTGAAACAAAAAGAAATCAATTTAGCATTTTTCCAGAAAACCGAGTTAATGCTTGAAAAAGATAATATTATAAATCAATTAAATGAGCTCCAAGTTGCGGAAGACCGGCTTTTAAATATGATTCAGGAACATGAATCAAAAGTAAGCACTCATCGCACTGATTTAAAGGCCATGGAAGATAATATTATGGCTTTAAAAAACCAGATATTAAATCTCGATAATCTTATATCGGCAAATGAAGAACGTATAAATTTTAATCAAGAAAAGACAGCCGAGTTAGATGTAAACCAGAAATACCTTCAGGCACAAATCGAACAGACTAAAAACAGGCTTGTTTTAGACGAAGAGAAATTAAATAACCTCAAAATCGAGCACGATAATATAAATAAGAATATTGAAACAAAGAAATTATTGCTTAAAGTTAAAGAACCCCAACTTAGCAACCTTAGGTCCTCCATTAAGACGTCGCTTGAGAATATTGCAAAGGCAAGAAGAAATATTTTAGAGCTGGTTTCGAAGCTCGTCCAGGTTAAAAATCAGATTGCCGATTTAACCGCTAAACAGCAGATTTATTTAGCACGCAAGAAGAGACTAGAAATTGAAAGGTCAAAGGTTGGCGAAGAAAAGGCTTTGTTCAAGAATAATTTAGATGAGCTCGTAATAGAGTTAAAAGACCTGGAGAGAGCATTCGAGGATTTGAACCTTAAAATAACTAACATTAAAACAGAACAAGAGCGGGAGAACCTGTCTTTAAACAACATAAATGTGGATATCGATAGTTTAGAGAAAGAAAGATTGACCTTGCAATCGCATAAGGAATTCCTGGAGAGACTAAAAACCAAATATGAAGATATCAGTGAGTCAATGAATGCAGTTGTATATTTAGATAAGCCACCCCTTGATAAAGTAACAGGTTTGGTAATAAAGATAAAAGACTATCCTGAAATCAACTCGAGCGACAAACAAACTCTTGAATCAGCAAGATTTAAATTGTCAGGCGAAGCAAAACCCATTGATTTAGACACGCAAAAAATTAGCGAGAAGTTAGAAAAAATAGGAGAAAATTTAAACGCCTTAGAAAATACTAAAAAAGCAAGCCAACGACGCATTGAAGAGCTAAACATTACTATACATAATCTCTTGGATGAGTCCCGTAACCAAGAAATAGCTCTTTCGAACAGGAGAACTTCATATAATAGTATTTTAGAACAATTTAATAAAATAAATGAGGAGGAGGAGGTTATAGCCGTAGAGTTATCCGATGTAGGCAGTGAGTTAGCTACATTAGAAGAAAAGATAACAGGTTTGCAACCTCAGTTGTCCGGCTTGGATAAAGAGCAGAAGGATAGCGAAGATTTAATTTTGCACGAACAGAATAATATTGATTTAAACAACAAAACCAAAGAGGAAGTTGTGGTTATGCTTACCCAGACAAAGACGGAACTGGAAGGCTTAAGCAAACGCCTTGACTCTGATCAAGCTACCCTCAAGATTTTAGAGGGTACTTACGAGCAGGACAAAGAAAGCTTCTTGAATCTTGAAAGACAGATGAAAGAGAATGATGCTAAGCGGGAGGCTATGGTTTTAGAGATTAAAAACTTAGAAACTAAAATTGAGCAAGCGCATCTTGATATCGAAGCCCAAAATAAAAACTTAAAAGAAAGAGAAGATAAATATAAAGAGATTTCAGAAGGCGTAGGCGATGCAATTGAGAAGATGGAATCAGACAGAAAGGAGCTTGATACCCTAAAGAACAGATTATATGAACTGCAAATGCAGAATAAAGACGTAGATTTTAAGATTACAAGCATAAAAGACAGAATATTGCAGGCCTATAAGATAGATTTGTCTGTTTCTTGCGGCATCCTGCCAGAAACAGACAAGAATATACTTTTGCAGGATATACAGAGATTAAAGGATAAGCTGGATGCCTGCGGCACAGTTAATCTGGTAGCTATCGAGGAATACGACGAATTAAAAAAACGTTATGATTTCTTAACTCAGCAACAGAACGATCTCA
>JAUYDQ010000058.1 GCA_030691725.1 Candidatus Omnitrophota bacterium | reverse complement strand
ATAATATTAAAGTATAAAACAGTAATCAATAAAGAGATAATCAAGGATACTGGTTCGGAAGTGAGGGCCCTGATAGAAGTCAATATTACACCGCAAAAGGACGTGGGTTTTGACAAAGTTGCTGAGCGCATATATTCATTTCCTGAAGTCTCCAGCTGCTATCTTATCTCCGGTACGTACGACTTATTATTGATTGTTGAAGGTAAGGATCTGCATGCTGTCTCAAGGTTTATATCAGAAAAACTTTCGCCTTTAGAAAACATCAAAGGAACAGTCACACATTTTTTATTAAAGAAATACAAAGAAGATGGAGTAATATTAAAGCACAAAGAAGAAAATAAAAGAATAGCAATATCGTATTAGTAGGTAGTAGATAGTAAGCAGGTGTTAGGGAATGTTAATATCTAAAAAAGTTCAAGATATGCAGCCTTCGGGTATCCGGGCATTCTTTGATTTAGTCCTGGGGATGAGAGACGTTATCTCGTTGGGCGTGGGAGAGCCGGATTTTGTTACTCCCTGGCAGATACGCGAGGCAGGTATATATTCTTTAGAGGAGGGTTTCACCTCCTATACCTCAAATAAAGGGCTCTATAAATTAAGATTGAGTATCAGCCGCTATTTGAAAAATAGATACGGCTTAGAGTATTGCCCTGAAGAAGGGATCCTGATTACTGTAGGGGTAAGCGAAGGATTTGACTTAACTTTACGCTCAATTATAAATCCGCAGGATAAAATATTAATTCCAGCTCCCAGTTATGTTTCTTACGGCCCGCTTACAGAATTAGCAGGGGGTATACCCGTATATATAGATACAAAGAATGAGGGTTTTAAACTTACTCCCAGGATATTAGAGAAACACATTGATAAAAAGGCCAAAGCCGTAATTTTAAATTATCCGACAAATCCTACAGGCATTTCTTATACCAAGAAGGAATTAAATGAAATAAATAAGGTTATATTAAAACATAAGCTGATATGTATATCCGATGAGATTTACTCAGATCTGACCTATGACTTTGAACACACGCCCTTTGTTACTCTCTCAGGCGCAAAGGAGAACACGATTTATCTTAATGGATTCTCTAAGAGTTATGCGATGACTGGATGGCGGGTGGGTTTTGCCTGCGGACCAAGAGAAATAATTGCAGCGATGACTAAGGTCCATCAATACACTATTATGTGCGTTCCCATAATCAGCCAGATGGCTGCATGCGAGGCGCTACAGACAGGCAGGAAGTCAGTTGAGGAAATGAAGCGTGAGTATAAAAGGCGCCGCGAATTCATTGTAGATGGTTTATGCAAGTTAGGTTTTGATTGCATTAAACCGGATGGTACGTTCTACGTATTTCCTTCCATTAAAAATACCGGCCTTGATTCTTTGGAGTTTGCCCAGAGATTATTAAAAGAACAGAAAGTGGCAGTGGTTCCGGGGACTGCCTTCGGCGGGCAATACAAGGATTATATCCGCATATCATATGCTTCTAGCCTTGATAACTTAAAAGAGTCGTTAGTAAGAATAGAGAAATTTTTAAAAAATATAAGGAGATAAAAAGATGAGGCCCAAAACAAAATCAGAGGTAATGAAACTGGTAAAAGAACACAAAGTAAGATATATCAGGTTGTGGTTTACGGATGTGTTAGGATTTTTGAAAGGCTTTACCATAACTATTAATGAATTGCCGCGCGCCCTGGGAGACGGTATGGGTTTTGACGGTTCATCCATTGAGGGATTTGCCAGAATTGAGGAATCCGACATGATTGCCCGGCCCGACACCACTACATTCGCCATACTCCCCTGGGAATCTAAGGAGCAGCCGGTGGCGCGGATGTTTTGCGATATTTATACACCCCGCGGTACTCCTTTTGAGGCTGACCCCCGGTATGTATTAAAAAAGAATTTGGCCCGCGCTAAAAAAATGGGTTTTACTTATTATGTTGGCCCGGAATTGGAATATTTCTATTTTGATAATCCTAAAAATACCATTGTCTTGGATAGAGGCGGATATTTTGATCTGACGCCCTTAGATGTTGCCCAGAGCGTAAGAAACGAAACTGTAAGTGCCTTGGAAGATTTAGGCATTATTGTAGAATATAGCCACCACGAAGTAGCTTCCAGTCAGCATGAAATTGACTTAAGATACACGGATGCGCTTTCCATGGCAGATAATGTGATGACCTACAGATTGGTAGCTAAGGAGATTGCCCAGGCAAAAGGCCTGCACGCAAGTTTTATGCCGAAGCCCGTTTTTGGCATAAATGGCTCAGGCATGCACACACACCAGTCGTTGTTTAAAGGCGAAGCTAATGCCTTCTTTGAGAAGAAAGGCGATTATCATCTCTCTAAGATGGCTAAACAATTTATTGCCGGTCTACTCAAGCACGCACCTGACATAACTTCTGTGACAAACCAGTGGGTTAATTCTTATAAACGGCTCGTGCCGGGATATGAAGCGCCGGTTTATATCTGCTGGGCGCAGATGAACCGCTCAGCACTGATAAGGGTTCCGATGTATAAACCCGGAAAAGAAAAATCCACGCGCATTGAATACCGTTCACCTGACCCGGCTTGTAACCCATATCTGGCGTTTTCAGTAATGCTGGCGGCAGGCTTAGAAGGCATGGAAAAAGGTTATACCCTGACCGATCCGGCGAATGATAATATATATCATATGACTGAAGAGCAAAGAGAACGCGCCAAGATTAAATCTTTACCCGAAGACCTGCTGGAGGCAATCAAAATAACCGAGAAGTCAGAACTCGTAAAGCGGGCCTTGGGCGATGAATTGTTCCATTTCTTTATCCGAAATAAAAAATTGGAGTGGGATGAATATAAGGCGCAAGTTACGCAATATGAGATAAATAAGTATTTACCTATATTGTAAATGCCAAAGAAGAAAGAAACCTATAAGGTTTACCTGAAGCAGATCGAAGCGCTAGCCAAGGTAGCAAACCTTATCACCTCAGGTTTATATCTAGAGGAACTCCTGCGGTTGGTTGTGAATGTGACTGCAGAAATTATGAGTTCTAAAATTTCTTCTTTAATGCTTCTTGACCCTGACAAAAAAGAATTGGTAGTCCGTGCCACCCAGTCAATCTCTGAGGCCTATAACAAAAAACCCAGCATCAAATTAGGAGAAGGTATCGCAGGCATAGTTGCCCAAAACAATAAACCGGTATGCGTTTTGGATGTGAAAAAAGATAGCCGTTATGTAAATCAGGATATTGCCAAAAAAGAAGGCTTATGTTCTTTGGCGAGTGTTCCTTTGGCTGTAAAGGGAAGAGTTATAGGCGTGCTTAATTGCTATACTTCCAGGAAACACAAATTCACCAAACCCGAATTAGACGTTTTGACTGCCTTAGCTAATCAGGCAGCTGTGGCGATTGAAAATGCAGAGTTAGACCTTCGGGCGCGTAGTGCCGAAGAAGCACTCCTGACCCGCAAGCTCATTGAGCGGGCAAAGGATATCCTCTCGCAAGAAGCGAATATCTTGCCCTCTGAGGCTTATAGATTAATCCAGAA
>JAUYDQ010000040.1 GCA_030691725.1 Candidatus Omnitrophota bacterium | reverse complement strand
CCGATGGGCTCAGGCATGCTGGATGACTTTATAGAACGCAAACACGGCAAGATCGAGATAAAATATGACCATCCGAGCCTTGAGCCTATTCTGAAAGATACATACGGCATAATAGTCTTTCAGGAGCAGGTGATGAGGATAGCCTATACGCTGGCGGGGTTTTCGCTCGCACAAGCCGATTCGCTAAGGCGCGCTATGAGCAAAAAGACTCCCGAAATAATGACCGAAGCGCGCAAGCATTTTATAGACGGATGCGCGAAAAAGGGCATAAACGGCCGCACGGCCGATAAGATATTCAACCTGATAGAATATTTTGCGGGTTACGGATTTAATAAATCTCATAGCGCCGCCTATGCCATGATTTCATACCGCACGGCATATCTTAAAGCAAACTTTCCTGTCGAATTTATGTGCGCATTATTGACCTCAGAAAGAGACAATACCGACAAGATAGTAGAATATGTTAACGAATCTAATCATATGGGAATCAAGGTTCTGCCGCCCGACATCAACGAAAGCGATGCCTTATTTAAAGTTATAGATGATAAAACTATCCGCTTCGGACTATTAGCAGTAAAGAATGTAGGGGGTGGCGCGGTTGAATCCATAATTCAGGCGAGAGCCCAAGGGCCATTTTTATCGTTACAAGATTTGTGCCAGCGTATCGATTTAAGATTAGTGAACCGCAAAGTTTTGGAAAGCCTGATTAAATGCGGTGCATTGGATTTATTCGGTATGCCCCGCGCACAGATGTTCGTCGCACTCGATACAACCTTAGAGTTAGCCTCCAAGACACAAAAAGAAAAAGCAAAAGGACAGATGTCATTCTTTGACACAGGATTATCGCAAAATAGTTTTAAGAGCACGGTAAATAATATACCTCAGATTAAGGAATGGCCTGAACCTCAGTTACTCGCCTTTGAAAAAGAGATGCTGGGGTTCTATGTTACGGGGCATCCTTTGGCGCGCTATGCCCATGAGCTTAAACGTTTTACTTCCTCATCCACCGCTAATCTGCATGAGTACGAGGATGGCAGGGAGATAAAATTAGTAGGGTTGATTGCTAAGATTAAACAGACAGTAACACGCGCAAAGCAGGAGAAGATGGCTATTCTTAAATTAGAAGACCTTGAAGGTATTGTAGAGGTCCTTGTTTTTCCAGCTGCCTTTCAAAAATCAGCAAGATATATCCAGCCCAATACAGTGGTGTTGGTCAAGGGCAGGCTTGACCGCCGGGAAGATACGCCTAAGATAGTAGCCAATGATTTATTCCCGATGGATGAAGCGTATAAATTGATTACGAGCGTGAATATAAATCTTTCAGGCATACGCGAAAACCTTTTTGAGACCTTAAAGGAATTACTAATTCATTACCCGGGGAGAATTCCTATCTATCTACACTTAGATACGCCTGCCAAGTCAAGGGTGCATTTGGTTGTGGGTGAAGGGTTTTACGTCCTGCCATCAGAAAAATTACTACAGGACATCGAATCCTTACTTGGTGAAGACCGCGTGTCTTTGGTGATGTAGACTTTTCCCTTGACTTCGTAAGTTTTTGATGTTATTATACTTAGAAAATGAGATCCCCGCAGCTAAGCACTTCGTAGTTGCTGGGATTAATTCGCAGACGCTGGAGATTAGTTAGAGAGGCAGCTACAATTTACGTCGTTTCGCTCCGTAAATTGTCTGCTCATTAAGGAGGTGAGAGATGACCAAGAAAGATATCATACTAAAGGTGTCTGACGAGACTAATTTAAAGCAGATAGATGTGAAAAAGGTTGTTCAGAAGACCCTTGATTGTATTGTTGAGGCGCTGATAAGAGGAGAGAAGATAGAGCTACGCAATTTCGGCGTCTTTAAGATAAAGCAAAGAAAGAGCCGCATTGGCAGGAATCCGCGTACCGGTCAGGTAATTCCTGTTCCACCCCGAAAAGTAGTAGTCTTTAAGCCAGGTTTAGAGATAAAGAAGAAGGTCAGATGAAGACACAACTTATGCTTTCAAGATAAGGTAAGTTGTGTATCAGAATTCAATGCCCTCACCATAAAAACCCGGATTACAAGAAATTCACCTTTTGAAAAGATAGATGAAAGCTGCAAGGTTAATTTTTGCTTATGTTTAAAAAAACGCCCGGAACAAAAGATATTCTGCCTGATGAGGTATCTTCCTGGCAGACGATAGAAGAGACCACCCGCAACATTTTCTCTTTCTATAATTACAAAGAAATACGGCCTCCCATTATTGAAGAAGCAGCTTTATTCAACCGGTCTTTAGGAGAATCTGCAGAAATAGTTCAGAAACAGATGTTTCTCGTAAAAAAGGACAAAGATGTATATGCCCTCAGGCCAGAGGGTACGGCATCAATAGTGCGCGCCTACCTTGAGAATAATCTTGATAAAACCGCTGGTTTAATAAAAGTTTATTATATCGGGCCGATGTTTAGGGCAGAGCGGCCGCAAAAAGGAAGGCTGCGGCAATTCCATCATTTAGGCTGCGAGGTGATTGGTTCGCAGGTGCCGTATTTGGATGCAGAGATTATTTCTTTAGCGGATAATTTGCTTAAGGCCTATACGATAGAAGGTTACGAAATTAAAATCAATAGTTTAGGCTGCACAAAAGATAAAAAAGAATTTACGGAAGTTCTGCGTAAGAGCCTGAAAGATAAAATTCCTAAGCTCTGCGATGACTGCAAAGTAAGGTTTAAAACTAATGTGCTGCGCATTTTAGATTGTAAAAATGAAGGGTGTATTGAGGTGGTTAAAAAGTTGGATATCCGACAAAACCATCTTTGCCCGGAATGTAAAGGGCACTTTGATAAAGTAAAAGAAGGCCTTGATTCTTTAAATATAGATTATAAAGTTAATCCTTATCTTGTGCGCGGATTAGATTATTATACCCGCACTGTCTTTGAGATTATACATGGTGACTTGGGTGCGCAGAATGCCCTGGGTGCAGGCGGAAGATATGATAACTTGGTTCATGATTTAGGCGGGCCGAGCACAGGCGCCATAGGTTTTGCTTTTGGAATAGAGAGGTTATTGTTAGTAGCGAGTAGGGAGTATCGAGTAGAGAGTAAAAAATTAGTTTACATAATAACTTTAGGTGAAGATGCTAAAAAAGAAGGCTTGAAGTTATTAAATAACTTACGCCGGGCAGGAATCACTTCTGATACGGATTACGAGGATAAATCCTTAAAAGGAGCATTGCGCAGGGCAAATGATTTATCTGCAAGGCTTGTTTTAATTATCGGAGAGGATGAATTGAAAAAAGGTGCAGTGGCACTTAAGGATATGGTTTCAGGGGAACAGAAAGAAGTTAAGCAAGAAGATTTGATTAAAAGTTTAAAATTAATTGTTACGGGTCAATAGCCGACAGTAAAAACTATAGACCATTGACCATACCTGCCTGCCGGCAGGCAGGGACTATAGGCCCGAATACATCATTTTGGAGTTGATATGTTACGCACTCATACCTGCGGCGAACTGAATGAGAATGATATTGGTAAGGATGTTACCCTGTGCGGTTGGGTGGCGGCTCGTCGTGACCACGGAAAACTTATCTTTATTGATATCCGTGACCGATACGGAATTACCCAGGTTGTTTTTATACCTAAAGAATCAGATGATTCCTACAAACAGGCTCAAGGATTAAGAAATGAATTCGTCATTAAAGTTAAAGGATTAGTCAATAGAAGGCCTGAAGGCAATCTCAATCCTAAACTTCCCACAGGTGCAATAGAAATTACTGCCCAGCAATTAGAAATTTTAAATCCGAGCATGACCCCGCCTTTTGAAATAGGAGAAAATCTCGATATCAGTGAAGATATGCGGTTTAAATACAGGTACCTAGATTTAAGAAGAAAAAAAATATTCGATAATTTTATCTTAAGGCACAATCTTTATAAAACTATACGCACATTCTTAGATGAAGAAGGTTTTATCGAATCCGAGACACCTATTCTTACGAAGTCTACCCCTGAAGGTGCGCGTGATTATCTGGTTCCCTCGCGGCTTAATCCCGGTCATTTTTATGCACTACCGCAGTCACCGCAGTTATTCAAGCAGATACTGATGGTTGCCGGTATAGAGAGATATTATCAGATTGCCAAGTGTTTCCGGGATGAAGACCTGCGCGCTGACCGTCAGCCCGAATTCACGCAATTGGATTTAGAGATGTCTTTTATAAATGAAGAGGACATCTTTTTTTTAACTGAACAACTGGTGCAGTTAATACTTAAGGAAACAAAAAATATAGAGATTAAGATTCCTTTTTCCCGCATGACCTACGATGAAGCCCAGAAAAAATTCAGCAGCGATAAACCTGATTTGAGGAAAGAGTTAAATTCTGACTTTGCCTTTGTCTGGATAGTTGATTTCCCTTTATTTAAATATAATACAGAAGAAAAACGCTGGGAGAGCGAACACCATCCTTTTACTGCGCCGCGAGAGGTGGATAAAGATATTTTAGAAAAGATGCCTGATAAGGTAAAGGCGCGTTCTTATGATTTGGTTTTAAACGGAATGGAAATAGGTTCGGGTTCCATAAGGATTCACAATCAGGAATTGCAGGAGAGAATTTTTAAGATTATCGGTATAAATAAAACCGAGGCGCATAAGCGTTTTGGCTTCTTGCTGGAAGCTTTTCAATACGGTGCGCCGCCGCACGGAGGTATTGCTATAGGCCTGGACAGGCTTCTGGCAATTTTAGCAGGCGAAACAAGCATCAGAGAAATGATAGCATTTCCAAAGACGAGTGCGGGTTTTTGTCCGTTGACCGGCGCACCTTCAGAGGTAGATGAAAAACAGTTGAAAGAGTTAAGTTTAATAATTAAGAAGACGAAAGAGAGGAGGAAGAAATGAAAACACAAGGCAAATTTTATTTATTAGGTTTATCTCTTGTTTTCGTATTATCCGGATGCGTGGTAAGGACGTATCCGCTGACAAAAGAAAGAGTTGACCAGGATTTAATTGGTAACCGCGGGTATCTCCAGGGTGAGGCGCCTTCTAGTGAGACGAAAGAAAGAAAAACCACGCGCACTACCCGGGTTCTAGAAGTAGAGCTGCATTCACCCATAAGATTTGAAAAGATGCCAAAACCAAAAACAGTGGAAACCGCACCTGTCCAAAAAACAGAGGATAAAGAACTCTGGGGTAATCGAGGGTTTGTCACCGAAAGCATTACCCCTGAAATTGCAGAGCCCGCCAAAGCATTTATAGAAAAATATACGGTTGGGAAAGGCGATACGCTCCAGAAGATCTCCAAGAAATTTTATGGGACAACCAAGAAATGGAATAAAATTTTTGAGGCAAATAAAGATAAACTAAGAGCTCCTAATAAAATTTATCCCGGACAGACCATCGATATTCCTATTGAACCTCTTAAGGAAACTAAAGAGAATCTAAAATAAGGTTAATGGAAAAGATAATCAAATTAGAGACTCACGAGGAAGCGCAAGTCCTCTTTGGCTCCCGCGACGAAAATATCAAGGCTATAGAGAAAGAATTTAAGGTTCGGATGATTCTGCGCGGTGAGCATCTTAAAATAAGCGGAACAACAAATAATATTAAGAAAGCCTCGGGCCTTATCGAATATATATTAACAGCTACGCGCTCCGGTCAGGCCCAAATAGGCAGGGCAGATTTACTTTGCTTAATAGCAAACTTTAACAAGGGAAAGACTCCCAGCCCTATTGGTATCCAGGATTCGGATATTACACGATCGTTTAGCGGTAAAGCGATAGGGCCGAAGACCAAAGGCCAGCGCGAATATGTAGAGGCGATTAAAAAATATGATATTGTCTTTGGTATCGGTCCTGCCGGTACAGGTAAAACATATTTAGCCATGGCTTGTGCAGTTGAGTCCTTGAAGAAACAAGAGGTGCGTAGAATCATCCTTACCCGGCCGGCAATTGAAGCAGGAGAATCCTTAGGGTTCTTACCTGGTGATATGTATGAAAAGATATCGCCGTATCTACGTCCGCTTTATGATGCGCTCTACGATATGATGGATGCCGAACGTATTGATAAATATATAGAAACAGGCATTATCGAGGTAGCCCCTTTAGCTTATATGCGCGGCAGGACCTTAAATGACGCCTTTATTATTTTAGACGAAGCGCAGAACTGCACAGCTGAGCAGATGAAGATGTTTCTGACGCGTTTAGGTTTTGATTCCAAAGCCGTTATTACCGGGGATATCACGCAAAGCGACTTACCCGATGGTAAACCCATAGGATTGCTTCAGGCGCAGGATATATTAAAGGAGATCGGCGACATTAAGTTTATTTATTTTACCGGTGTTGATGTAGTCAG
>JAUYDQ010000015.1 GCA_030691725.1 Candidatus Omnitrophota bacterium | reverse complement strand
TACGAATATGAATGTAAACATTGCAGCTATAAATTTGAAGTATTTCAGAAGATCACCGATAAACCCTTAGATAATTGCCCCAAATGTAAGAACAAAGTAAGGCGGCTTATTGGTTCAGGTTCGGGTATAATCTTTAAGGGGGCAGGATTCTATGCGACGGATTATCGCAAGAAGACGCCTGCCAAAGCAGATAATAAACAAGATAAAACCTGCCCTAAAATTAAAGATGGCTGTCAAGGTTGCCAGTCTCAATAGGTCCCCGTTAGCGCATGGCAAAAATAGAACCATTTAGAGCGATTATTTATAACCCCGGCGAGATTAAAAGCCTTTCTTCTGTTGTTTGCCCTCCTTATGATATAATCTCGCCTCTGCAACAGCAATACTACCACGGCCTGCATCCCCATAACCTTATTCATATACTTTTAGGTAAGAATATCCCCGGTGAAGATAAGTACCGCAGGGCAGCGCATCTTTTCAAGGATTGGCAAAGAGATAAGATACTTGTCCCGGATAGAAGCCCGGCTATATATTTTTATAGCCAACAATATAGTTTAAAAGGAGAAAAAAGGACTCGGTTGGGTTTTATAGCGCGTTTATATTTAGAAGACAAAGATTCAACTATATATACCCATGAACACACGCATCTTGAACCAAAAGAGGATAGATTGAAACTCCTTAAAGTAGTTAAAGCAAACTTAAGCCCTATATTTGTCATCTTTCCTGACAAGAAACGAGTTATTCAGCATATTTACCAAAAATATATTCAGGGCAAATTGCCTTTTGTGGATATAGTAAATGATGAGAAAGTTGCACATAAATTATGGAGATTGGATTCTCCCGATATTTTAGACGGTATCAAGGCTAAGATGCAAAATGAGAATATTTTCATTGCTGATGGCCATCATCGCTATGAAGTAGCCTGTGCTTATAGAGATGAAATGAAGAAAAAACTAGCCGCTCCTGCTCCGGAGGCAGGTTTTAATTATATTTTAGCTTATTTTACAAATACAGATTCCAGCGGCCTTACTATATTGCCCATTCATCGTCTGGTTAAATTCGCCTCAAAACCAGACAAACCCAAGTTTATATTGAGCATGAAGGATTATTTTGATGTAGAAGAGATTAAAGACAAAATACGTTTTTTCTTTCTTATGGAGAAGGGGGGACGCAGCGAACATGTCTTGGGAATGTATTACGATAAGAAATACCGGCTCCTACGCTTAAAAAATATTAAAATTCTAGATAGATTGATTTGCGATAAACCGCTTGAGTTTAGGTCGTTGGATGTTTCTATTTTAAATTATATAGTTTTAAAAAAGGTTTTAGGTATCGATTTAGAAGATGAAGATGCTCTTATTTTCAGCCCTAATGTTAATGAACTGATCGAGAAGGTAGATAATGATGATTCACATATTGCCTTCTTCTTAAATCCGGTGAGAATCCAACAGATAGTTTCCGTTGCCTTAACCGGCCAGAAGATGCCGGCTAAATCAACATATTTTTATCCGAAGGTTTTATCGGGGTTGGTAATAAATAAACACGAGGATAGTTGACAATGGCTTTATTCGGCAAACCCAAATATACGATTGTAAGGCTTAAGAAAAAAGATATTCCAGATGGGCTCTGGACAAAATGCGAAGGATGTTCCGAGGCACTATATAATAAAACACTCGAAGAGAATCTCAAGGTTTGTCCAAAATGTAATTACCATTTTACCTTAGGGGCTTATGAAAGAATAAATACGCTTTTAGATAAGAATACATTTCAGGAATATGATAAAGATATGTTACCCGCGGACCCTTTAGGATTTAAGGGGCCCAAGGCTTACATAGATAAAATATCACAGGATCAGCTTGCCACGGGCTTAAAAGAAGCGGCAGTAACCGGCGAAGGGCTTCTGGATAATAAAAAGATAATTATTGCCGTTACAGATTCGCGTTTTATTATGGGCTCCATGGGCTCAGTGGTAGGCGAGAAAATAACCCGCGCTATCGAGACTGCAACAAGGGAAAAACTACCTTTGATTATTATTTCTGGTTCAGGCGGTGGGGCGAGAATGTATGAGGGTATGTTTAGCCTTATGCAGATGGCCAAGACCTCAGCCGCGCTTTGTTATCATCATAAAGCAAAACTCCCTTACATTTCTATACTTACCAATCCTACTATGGCAGGAGTAATGGCTTCATTTGCGGGATTAGGCGATATAATTGTTGCTGAACCGAAGGCGCTAATCGGCTTTACCGGCCCTCGGGTTATCGAGCAGACTATAAGACAGAAGCTGCCTGCCGGATTTCAGCGCTCAGAGTTCCTGCTGGAGCACGGCCTGATTGATATGATAGTACATCGAAAGAACCTAAAAGGCACATTAAGTCAATTACTTGACTATTTTGGTTGATATAGATATAATAACGATTGGGTTATAGGTTATGAGTTAAACTAAGAACTTATAACCAGTAACTAATAACTCCGAGCGACCGAAGGGAACGAGGGTAAATGGCACAAGTAAGCCTGAAAAATGTCACCAAGGTTTTTGCTAACGGCATGAAGGTGGTTGATAATGTAGCGTTGGGAGTTGAGAATAAAGAATTTATGGTTCTGGTTGGGCCATCCGGATGCGGTAAATCTACAACCTTAAGGATGATTGCCGGATTAGAAGAGATAACAAAGGGTGAAATTTATATAGGTGATAAACTCGTTAATGACATACCTGCGAAAGACCGTGATATCGCCATGGTATTTCAAAATTATGCAATTTATCCGCACTTCACTGTATTTGAAAATATGGCGTTTGGTTTAAAATTAAGAGGTTATCCTAAGAGCGAGATTGTCCGGCGGGTTAATGAAGCTGCTGATATTTTAGGCATAAAACACCTGCTTGGCCGTAGGCCCCGGGAGCTCTCCGGCGGTGAACGGCAACGCGTTGCCGTAGGAAGGGCAATTGTCAGGAAACCGTTGGTATTTTTGTTTGATGAGCC
>JAUYDQ010000140.1 GCA_030691725.1 Candidatus Omnitrophota bacterium | reverse complement strand
ACAAAGTTGCGTTGGATTAGTTAAGATACAATGAACGGCTCACAGGAAGTAAAAGAAATAAGCATTAAAGCTGACCTTAAAGAGAGAGAAATAGCCAATCTCGAAAAAGCAATTAAAGATGCATTTAGTATGGCAATCAAGCGCTCGCAAGATATTGCAGCCGGAAAAATGAAAGATATCACTGGTTTAAATTTGCCGGGGTTGATATGAGTCAAGACACCCCGCGCTTATTGGAATTGCGCGGGTGTTGCCCTTGTGGGCAAGGAGGGGAACTCATGCATTTTAGACGGCATATGGAGTTGGAGCATGGCCTTAGACAGATAGATATCGCACCTTTGATAGATATGGTATTTCAGTTATTGATATTTTTTATGCTCACGTCCAGTTTTGTTATGCAGCCGGGTATAAAGGTGAATCTGCCCAGGGCAGTAACCAGCGAAGTCGTTAAATATGAAAACTTAGAAGTGGCCATATCTAGCGAGAACGTAATTTATATAAACGGTAAAGTCATAACCATAGAGGAATTAAAAACATTGCTTAAGCAAGCGGCAAGAGCGAAAGGGTCTATTTTGATTAAAGCCGATAGGCGCGCATCTTTAGGCAGAATAGTTGAAGTCTGGGATATGTGTCGCGATTTAGGCATAACCCAAATAAATATTGCAACAAACCAGGAATGATCAGTTCTATTAAGCAAACTATAGTTATTTCACTTTTAGGGCATATAACTTTATTTGGTATGTTTAGTCTTTCCTTTGGGCCAAAAATTCCTGAGGTAAATCTTGCTCGTGTTTGCTTTTGGGGAGCTATTTTACGCAGCCCAGATTTAATAAATAAACGGAATATCGATATAGGATATAAAAGAGGAGGGTTTAGCGGAAAGTCCGAGATAGCAGTATTAGATAAAATAAACCGAGAAAATCCTTTGACATCCAGGGATTATTTAAAACCACCCGTTTCCCTAACATTTAATCAAGAAAAGTTAGTCTTTGTACAGAAATTGCTGCCGATATCACTTACGCTAACAAGAAAAGAACCTGCAATTATGTTTTATCCAAGGCTTCCGTATCATTTCACTCTATATTTTAAAGATAGGCAAACTGCCCATATCGAACTTGCGTTTGCGGTGGTTTCAGGGGATAAAAGAAACTCTATATTGATTAAAAGAAAAATTTCCTCCGGTAATTTAGAAGCAGATTTATTAAGTATGCGCTATATCAGCCGTTATCTTTTTATACAGCAAAGAGGATTCACCCCTAATAAATGGCAAACAGTAAAGATAGACCTCTCTACAGTAAATGATTAGCATAGATTTTTCTTTGGCCATATCCCTATATATACTTATTTTCTTAAATACCATATTAATCATCTGGTTAGTAAATAAAAAACAAAAGGATAAAGATTTAACCTTGGAGGATAAATTTATCTGGTTTTGTTCTGTATGTACTTATACCTACATTAATACTAAAGAAGACATGATTTCGGTTTGTCCCAGGTGCGGCAGTTACAATAAAAAAATAGTTGACATAAGCCCCAGTTGATTTACAATAAAAGGAGAATAGAAATATGGTATCGACGGGATAGGAGGCATAAAAATGATTACCGAGATAGGTATAGTAGCGGGTGACATATGGCATTTTCTCGATGAACACGGAGAAGTAATGCTGTCTGCTCTTGTTAAAGGTATTGATAGGCCGCGGGATATCACACTGATGAGTTTGGGTTGGCTTAGTCGCGAAGGCCATGTTATCCTGCAGCAAATAGATGGTGAGTACAAAATAAATTTAAAAAATAATGTTTAAGATCAAATTTAACAAGAAAATCGCTTTCAGCGATAACTTTAATCTGCGATTTTCAGTGGTTAGGAGAGGATTCCATATTTTCTCAAACCATAAAAAAGGGGTGGTATTATTAATCGTTTTGGGCACGCTTTTAGTAGTAGCAAGCCTAGCTACTGTTATATTGAGTCTTATCTTAAGCCACTCCCGACTTACCCATCATCAAACAAGCCGCATCCAGGCTTATTATGCATCAATGGCAGGGATTAATTATGGGCTGGAGAAGCTAAGAACCGGAAGTTGGACAGCAGGTACCTATACCATGACCTTTGCTGATGGTGATTTTAAGCCCTCTATTCTTGTAAACCCAACCAATGGTGTTACAATTACTATTAGACAACCACAAAGTACTAATCCACTTAATCCTTGTTATAATCCACCCGGGAACAGCGCTTGTGTTAGCACTACCGCCACCTACACTTACACACCCACACCTTAATTCCCCACTAGAAATCTATTATAATCTAAGTAAGTTTATTATAAAATTGTATGTCTTAATTTAAGATTAGTTTTACCTCTAAGTAATTATAAGTAAGTCTATATAAAAAAACACTTGACAAAATAAGTATTTTATGTTTTAATTAAGTCTATTGTTATTTATGGTATAGGAAAGTATAAAACACTTTCCTAACCACTGAAAATCGTATTGAAGTTATCGCGAAGCGATTTTCTTGTAAGTAAACAGGTAAATTTGTTAGATTTGATAAGATTATCCTTGAATATTGTTTAAAGGAGTAAAATTCACATGGTGGCAAGACTAATTGATATCGATGAATTAGCAGATTATTTAAGACTGAAAAAACAGACTATTTATAATTGGTTACACCAAAGGAAGATTTCAGGTATCAAGGTAGGGGGCGTCTGGAGGTTTGACCGCCGCGATATTGATTCCTGGCTAAAAAGCAGAAGGCGCCAATCTAAAAACCCGGGAGAAAGCTAATGAACACATTAGGCGTATATTTTGGTCCGCAATTTATTAGCATTGTTGAAACTAAAGGCAATAAGCCCATAAATTATCTCCAGGTCTCGCAGGCAGCGGTTTCAACAGGCGAATTATTAGAAGAAAAAGTTCCTGCTCCTGTAAAACTGATTGCCTTGCTTAAAGATGAGTTAATGAAAAATAATATTGAGGCCAATGAGGCTATAGTTAGTATTTCAGGTAAGGATTTAATTGTCCGCACCTTTGAAATGCCTATTCTGTCACGCCAAGAACTAGATACGGCTGTAAATTTTGAGGTCAAAAAATACATCCCCTTTAAAATTGAGGATTTATTTTCAGATTTTCAATATAAATTAGATAAAACCATCCAAAAAACGCGCGTTTTATTTGTAGGGATTAAGAAAGAAACGCTGGATAACTATCTTAATATCCTTAGTCAATTAGGCATTAAAATAAAATCAATAGAATATTCTGCTTTTAGCATTTTAAGATTACTTAAATTAGCCCATGTTAAAGAAAAGGGCATTATAGCGGTTGTTAATATTGACCTCACAAAAGAGGATGAGGCCAATTTTGTCGTATTGGAAGATGAGTTCCCATTATTTAGCCGCGATATAAGCTTAATGGGTAGCTATGAAGAGCTTGTTAAGGCTGAAGAAACTCGGCAGGGTGTGATTTTAGAAAAACTAAAAAGAGAAATCCAGATATCTTTAGATTATTACGACCGTAAATTTCCCGGCAAGAATATTAGCAAAATATTTTTTATTACGAATCCAAGCTATCGGGCTGATTTAGATGGATTCATCAAAGAATTAGGTTTAGGCATTAACTTTATTGATATTGACAAGTATATAGATAAGCCTATTCCCTTTTCGTTAGCTTTCGTTAAAGGTTACAGCAGTTCTTTATCCTGGATTAAGATAGGGGTAAAGATAAATCTATTGTTGGCGAAAGAAAGAATTACAAAAAAGATAGCCGCAGAGGCGTTGACACCGTTATCTTGGGTTATGCGTTTCAAACCGGATATTATAGTAGCTACAGTATGCCTTGTGGTATTCATTATGATTTCTCTATCAGGTACATATCGGGCATTACCTTTGCAAAACGAATTGAAAAATATAATAAATATACGGCCAGAAGTTTCTAGTATATCAGGAGACCTGGGTTATGAAGAACTCCTTGGTATAAATTCTATCTATAAGATAAAAATAGAAAATATAGATAGTATGATAAAGAAACGGCTATATTTGACTCCATTGCTTGATGCTATACCTCGCATTGTTCCAGAACATATACGCTTGGTAAACTTATCTTTTAAAAAAGAAGAGGAGAAGATAGAATTTATCTTAGTAGGCGTTGTTTCTTTAGGCGATAGTGATAGAGAATCAGAGTTGGTTGATACATTTCTTTCGCGCTTAAAACAAAACACAACTATCACCAGATATTTCAAAGAAATATCTCTTGTTTCCAAAGAACATCCACAAATCCGGGAAATAAGCATAACTAGATTTAAAATCTCTTGCCGGGATACGAGAAAGGCAAAATAATAAAATGAAAGCAGGCTATTCTAGAGACAAGTTAATAGATTTACTTCTCAAAGGTAAAAAAAGATTTTTAAGTATTGGGCTAATTATATTGACATTGATTATCGCCTCTAGTATTTACAGAAACCAAAGCAAAGTAATCGAATCGTTAATTGTTAAAAAAGATACAGAAATAAAAAAGAATGAGGTATTAAAAGAGATCAGTCAATCGGAGGCAAGAATTAAATTCTACAAAAATCTTCTGAGCAAAAAAGATGC
>JAUYDQ010000124.1 GCA_030691725.1 Candidatus Omnitrophota bacterium | reverse complement strand
TTTTAGTTCTTTTTCTAAATGAGGTACATCAATGCTTATCCCTGAATTCCTGGCTTCATCCATTATATTTAAAACCAAGATTACCGGTAGGCCGGTTTCTAAAAGCTGCAACGTTAGCGGTAACATACGCTCCAGGTTTTTGGCATCAACTATATGTAATATAGCACATGGTTTTTCTATTAAGAGAATTTCCCGGGCAACCTTTTCTTCTTCGGTTATGGGCAAAAGGGAATACATGCCGGGGGTATCGATAATCTCATACTCCTCGCTTCCTATTTTGCCTTTACCACGCGAAACCTCAACCGTCGTCCCCGGATAATTAGAGACCGTGGCATACTTACCCGTAAGGTTATTAAACATTACGGATTTGCCAACATTGGGGCTGCCTACAATAGCAATCTTTCTCATCGCATTAAACTGGTCTGGATTTTTGAATATAATACTTGTCAGAATTATAGCATCAAAATGGGACTCCGACAATCATTCTCGTCTGCACATCATCGGTTCTTTTGTTTAAGCCAAATGCTGCGCCCAAAGAAACCCAGAGTTTACGAGTAGAGAATGACAGTGTGGGACCGATAGCAAATTTTTCCTTGGAATAATTGCCTTTTGATTCTATGCCAAATTTGAAAGCAGAAAAGAATGCGTAGTTTAAACCTGTCGCATATTCATGATCTGTTTTACCTTCTCTTTCTAAGTTCCTTTTAATAATCTGATTATAGCTCGCATTCAAATTACCTAAATCTTTAGCTAAAATTAATTTTGCTTCAACAACATTTGGCTTTGAAAAATCGTCATCTCGGATATATTCTAAATAGAGCAGAGGGTCAACTATGAATTGACCTTTTTTACCAAATTTATAGCGCGTGCGGATCTTAAAACCATCGTATTCGCTGTCATTCTCAAATCTTTTGTTATTGAACTTCCACATCTGATACATCGCTACATCCCAATTATCAGTGATGCCGTATTCTAATTCTAACCACTGTTTTAATGTATTAATGTTTGACTTATTAATATTTGGGACTTCCGTAGTTAGGTAATACTCTAATTCCCACATACCAGCAGGCATGGTCATATATTCGTAGGTCCAGACATAACTTCTCCTATCCGCAAAACTATCTTGCGTTACAGCAAAGATTAAGCATAAGCCAACCAACAAACCAGATAATTTTATCTTGCGCATTTTAATTCCTCCTTATGTTATTGAAATCAATTTTCAATTAATTATTAAAAAAAAAGATTATAACTTAATTACCGCGTACTGCATAATTTAACCTCCTTTTCTATTGAAAATAATTTTCAACAATAATTTAAAAAATTTTACCGCTTCTTTAAGCACCCCTTGCATATCCCAAATATATCCAATTTATGTTTAGTAGTGACAAAGGAATGTTTTTTGGCCATCACCTCTTGAATTTTCTCGACCTCAGGACTGCTCACTTCGATAAACCTACCGCATTTTATACAGATAAGATGGTCGTGGTGCTCATGGCCGTATTTATGCTCAAATCTTTCTATACTATCGCCAAAATCTATTTCTTCACAAAGCCCGGATTCAGATAAAAGCTTCATCGTTCTATAAACAGTAGTATAGCCAATATCTGGATATTCTTTCTTTACCAGCTTGTATAAGTCATCTACAGAAACATGCTTCTCAGAAGAAAGAAAAACATCGAGGATTTTATTCCTTTGATGCGTATGCCTGAGGCCTTTTGATTTTATAAACTCATCGAATATCTGGAATTCTTTTCTCATAAGCAGAATGTTTATTATTGAAAACTCTTTTCAATAGAAATTTATAGTATCAAAGTTTCTTTTTTTGTCAAGAGATTTTTTTAGAGATAATCAGGCAAAGATCTTCTTGGGGGAATTAGAATTAATGGCCATGAAGTAACCTAGCCAAGTAAATAAACAAAACTCCGCAGGAAAAAGCAAGCAATGAAAACGTTGACTGCTTTAAGCCAGACTCTTTATGTAATTCCGGGATGAGGTCACAGGCAGCAATATAAATAAATCCTCCTGCGGTAAAAGGCAGGAGGAACGGAGAAAAGTTATGCATATTTGCGGAGATAAAATATCCTATTACTGTTCCTAAAATACAGGTAAGCGCAGTAAGAAAATTATAATAAAGCGCCTTAGACTTGCTGAAACCGCCGTAGATTAAGACTCCAAAATCGCCTATCTCCTGGGGAATCTCGTGCATTATAATCACCAAAGTAGTAATTATCCCGAAATGAATGCTCACAAGGAAACTGGCGCCGATAACTAACCCATCGGTAAAATTATGGATACCGTCACCGATAAGATTAAGGTAGGTAAAAGCGTGAACTCTGCAGATGCCTTCGTGGCAGTGGCGCCAATGAAGATATTTTTCCATTATAAAGAACGCGATAAAACCTAAAATAAGGTAAGAAAAGATGATTTGGCTGGGCGCCTGCTGTTCTAAAGCCTCCGGCAAAAGATGCAAGAATGCGCCTCCGATTAATCCGCCCGCGGAAAAACCTATGAGCATAATTAACAGCTTATTAAGCAGTCCCTCCTTAAGCAATAGGCTAAAAATTCCGATTAGAGATACCAGGCTTACTGCGATGCTCGCACCAACTGCCCAGATAAGATTAGTCATATAAACCTCATTTGCTTTAAAAAGCTCTAATATATTATCATAAAGAAAAGGGGAGGACAATAGGTTTTAGGAAGGATTAAATTCCTGCCAGCATGACAAATACACCGGTTAAGGCGATAACTAAACCGGCAAAGGCATGAGAGTATCTTTCCGCTATATTGTTCTTTATTAACTGTATACCCATAAACGCCAGAAGACTCTGCGCAAGCATCATTATTATTGTCACTATAGAAAAAATAATACTTACGGTTATAACTCCTGCCCAACCATAACTATAGCCCAAGAATACCAGAGGAACAAGCGGCTCGCAAGGACCCAAAATAATTATGGCAAACATGGTCCAGACTGCCACTGTCTTTGCCTTCAATTCTGCTTCATCGATATCCTTGCGTTTCTTTTCTCTTGCCTTCTTTATTCCCCAAAGCATATAGGCAACTCCAAAACCAATCAAAAGCCAGAGGACAATCTCACCGCGATGACCCTCTACAGCTTTTAATTTAGCTAAACTAAACCCCAATAAAATACCAATTATACCGAAAACGATAGAAATACCTACGTGTCCTATACCTGAGATAAAAGTTACCCAGAGCAGTCTTAATTTAGACCATTTCTGTGCCTTGCCGATAGCGGCAAAAGGCATCCAGTGGTCCGGGGCCAAGGCATGAAAAAAAGCAACAGAGGCGGTTGAAATTAATAAAAGCCACATGGAATTATGCATTCTAGAATTCCTTTCTTACAGAAGAAACATTGGGGCGGAATAAGAAAGAATAGTTTACAGGCGAGCCTATCTTATTTAAGCGATTACTTTAAAAACCTTATCACCGGGATGAACCTTTTGAGTAATCTTTATACCCACCATGTCTCCTAACTTTGCTTCAGAAACACTGGCGTGCTCAATCTGCATAGAATCAATGGATTGCGTAAAATCTGAGGAATGGCCTTTAATATGGATGCTCTCGCCTATTTTTAAGGTATCTGTGAGCTGGATTATTCCTACGCTGAGGTGACCGTAATAATGAGCAATCTTACCAATCTCTTTTTCCTGCATACCCAACCTCCTTTATCCTAAGCAAGGTTTCTCTTTAGCCCAAACAGGGCTTTCTGCCTTTATTAGCCCGCTTTGAACGCCAGTTGAGTTTGCCTCTACGTTTACGTTTTCCCATTTCAATGAGCCCACAACTTACGAAACATTAGTGAACGTAAGTTGTTTGGGCAAATTAACACTTGACATCTTTGATGTCAAGTGCAGGTTTAGATTAATACTTGTAATAATCTACAAGGACATTTTGAGAAATATAGCGTACTACTTCAATAATACAGATACGTATTGCCTTTTCCATGGGAGTGTTGGCATAAGCGGATAACCCTGCACCTAAACCGCTACTGCCAAATAATCCACCTTTAACAGCTACGGCTACATCCGATGCCTGACTTTGCACGTGAGTAACTGCTAAGACTTTGGAGGTTGAGGTATCCATAATGCTTATGTCTAAAGCCATGTGCGCCTTATTTAAGGCTGTGCCCAACAACCCGCCCAAAATACCGCTACCCACGCCGCCTCCGCCACCTATACCTGCCCTTCCACCTGATGCCTGAGGCTCGAATTCAGTAACCGCAGCGGAAATGATTAAATCTGCAGTCTTAATCTTGCCTCTTTGCGGCCCACCGGTACCTGATTGGCTCGTACCTGATGCGGATAATTCCTGCTCCTGCATTACTGCGGCTTGTGCCTGACGCTCAACAACTGAGAAACGGTTGCTATTTATAAGCGCAGTGACCAACATTTCACGTAAACCCGAACCAATCTCGCCTGTGGCTTTTGCTGCCTTAACATCGAAATCTGCAACAGCAATACGCGCCTTAGGCCCGGAATAAGGCGGAAGCGGAGCTGTGCCTGCCCTATTATCCACGTTTGCTTTGGGTTGTATAAGGGAACGCAGTGAAGCACAACCCGCCAAACTTATAATAGCAAACCCATATCCTATAATAAAAATAATCTTTTTTGTCATTAATCTTATTAGTTTTAATTATACACAAAAGGAATTAATCTGTCAAGGCAAAAGCCGTTCTCATGGGATTTTTAATAACTCTGAAATTTTTGCGATAATACGGTAGGGTCCTTCTTTTTTGATCTCTGATTTTGTGCTGGAGCCTGTGGTGACAATGACAGTCTTTACCTTTGCGCGCCTGCCTGCCTGGGCATCGATAGTCATATCACCTACATAGAGGGTCTGTTTTGGTCTTAAAGCAAATCTTTGCATAATTTTATTTATAATTTCCGGGTGAGGCTTGATATGTTTTAACTTATCTGCGCAAAGAACGTAGTCAAAATACTTTTTTAGTTTAAGGTGACGGATCAAAATCCAGGAAAATCGGCTAGGACGATTACTTGCTACGGCGAGTCGGTAACCTTTGTTTTTAAGGTAAGCTAATAATTTATATACTCCGGGAAATAAGCGGGATTCCTTAAGAAGCGCTAACTTATGGTGCTTGCGGTAGATAGATAAAGCGTAAGATTTGTCCTTTTCTTTTATAAAAGGCCTTAAGAGATTCTCATCTCCCCAACCCACTGCCCGACGGATAGTCAAGGCATCTTGCACAGGTAATTTTAGTTTTTGCATCGTATAATTAAAGCTGCTAATTATCGCGGGGTATGCATCAACTAGCGTTCCGTCTAAATCAAAGATAATAAGCTTAATACATCCCATCTCAAGTTATAACTTATGTGCTCATTAAAATAACAAAGGCAGGGAGTCCATCCCTGCCTGTCTCTTGGGCATTATCAATAATTATCGCTATATTTAATACAATTATTATTCTAAACCTGGTACTGCTTTTGGCTCTTCTTTAATAGTCTCTTCTTTAATAGTCTCCTCTGGCAAGGTTTGTGCACCCTCGGGTTTTTCTACGCTGATATTTTTAGCTGTATTCCTTCCATCCAGACTAATTATATAATCAATACTCAGGGTATCCTGAGGTTTTATCTCATCTACGGACTTAACATTCTCATAGGTTGTTTTATCATCGGCATTAATATTGATTTCTTTCTCGGTATCCGTCTCATAATCCAGATATTTAACTAATATATTCTTAGTAGCTGCATCTATAGAAACTACTTCTCCCCAAATCCATTGTGTCTCTGGCTCAGACGGAATCTCTTGAGTCGGCTGAGTAGGTTGAGTCGGCTGAGTAGGTTGAGTCGGCGGGTTCTGCTGCGTCTGCTCCTCGCTAAAAACTATACCTGTGGTTATTAATAGAAGAGAAAATATAATTCCTAAAACTAAACTCATTTTTATCTTCATCTGATATCCTCCTTTTGAAAAATAATATACCACAGAATAAATGCTCTGTCAATACAAGTCTAGTTAAAATGATTAATAATAACTGTTTATCTATAAAAAGGTAAAAACAAAAGCGCCAACCAAACTATTACCGTTGTAATTAGACCTACGGTAAGGCCTATCCAGAACCATTCGAAGAAAGTCATTCGGATATTTCTCTCTTTTTCAAGAATCCCTAGAGCAACAATGTTAGCGGTAGAGCCCACCATGGTAATGTTTCCGCCGAAACAGCCACCAAATAAAAGAGCCCACCACAACGGCTGAAGCGCAAAACCCAGCTCTTTCAAACTTTGTACAATAGGCACAAAAGCGGCTACTAAAACGACGTTGTCTAAAATACTTGAGCCGATAGTGCTCATCCAAAGAACCATTCCTGTAAGCGCCGTCGGATTATGTTTTACTACCTCGAGTAATCTCTTTGCAAAGACATCTGTTGCGCCGGTATATTTTAGAGTTCCTGCCTGGATGAATAAAAATAAAAAGAATATAAGCGTCCACCATTCCACATCTTTCTCAATATATTCTCTTGCTTTTCTCCATTTCCAAGCCATCACAGCGCCACTGGAAATCAAAGGAACAATAAGAAGGACAGTATTTGTCTCTAAGCCTAAAATTAATTCTAAACGATGATGCAAAGATATAAAAAATAAAGTCGCCCCAAATATAGCTAAACAGACCATTAATTGTCTCTCCGCCGGTACTGATATAAGGCGGATGAGTATCTCATTTGACCCTAATTCTTTTATTCTTCTATCTAGTTGGGTTAATGCCTTTCTATACCAAATTACCAAAATAAAAATCGTAACCGCAAGACAAATTAACATCAGGGGAAAAGCCTTGACAATAAAATCCTCAAAACTAAGGCCTGATTTTGCAGCAATTAATATACCTATGGGGTTACCTAAAACAGTCCCGGAGGAGCCAATATTAGTAGTAAGCACAGAACCAATGATAAAAGGCACGGGGTCCACCTCAAAGTAGTCGCAGATTTCCAAGATTGCCGCTACCATAAAAACAATGGAAGTTACCTCGTCCACCGCGCAAGCAAGTAAAGCAGAAATAATGGCAATTGCAATAAGGAATTTTTTAGCGGTTAAATTACGGATCCTTAAAATGAGACTTACCAGCCATGCAAAAAGACCTGCATCTTTTAAAAGTCCAATCAGGACCATCATTCCCACCAAAAATAAAATTATCTCCAATGAAGAAAATCTTATTGCGTTCTCTAAATCGATGGTGCGCGTAAAAAGTAGTATTGACGTTCCTATAAATGCAAAACTTAGGCGAAAATCCCAGAAGAACAACGTTCCCAATATGGAAACAGCAAATATTGCCACTGCCAAAGCTTGATGGGAACTTAATCCTATAAACCTTGAGCAAATTCCCAATGCTACAGATATTGAAATTAACAATATAAATTTAACAATATGATTTCTCATTTCAATTTATTTATACGCTGTATTCTCCTGTCAATGCCTTTAACACATCGCCCCGGGCAACAATACCTACCATTTTGCCTTCTTTATTTAACACAGGCGCCCGTCTTAACTTTTGAGTAAGCATGAGACGGGCCGCTTCACATAAAGTGGTATTCTCATCTATAGTGACTACTTCTCTACGCATTAATTTAGCAACTGAAAGGTTTACTAAATCTTGAAACTTCTTCTTGATGGATTTGGGATTTTCCTCATAAACAAACCTACCTACCTTTTCTAAATAAGAAGGTAAAATGTGCCTTAAAACGTCCTTTTCTGTAAACATCCCCACTAATTTCCCCTTTGAATCAATTACAGGAAGACCGCTGATCCGCATCTTAAATAAAAGACCCAAAGCCTCTTTTGCATTATCTTCAGGTTTAACGCTAACTATTTCTTTGGTCATTATTTCTTTTACTTTCATGATACTCTCCTTTTTTTTAAAAGAGCTCTTTTATGCGGGGTTTTAGCCTCAAATAAAGAAAAAGGGTTAATAATCACACCTTCTAATTATTTATTTAATATACTCCAATCCTCACCTTCAAAAAGGTGGGATATGTAGTTAAAAGATGCGGAATATTAACCCTTCTTATGTTTTAATTAACTCTTAAGAGATTATTCTTTAGCTATGGCCAAGGTAATTATGCCCGCTAAAATCAAGAATAATCCAATGCAACCTTTTACCACCAATAAAAGGGCTTTTA
>JAUYDQ010000105.1 GCA_030691725.1 Candidatus Omnitrophota bacterium | reverse complement strand
GCATGAAAGCGTGACTATTGATATGATCATCCAGAATCTACACAAGAATGTGGCAAATGCAAAACGTTTACTCTCCGCAGCAATTAAAAACATTGAGCCGGGAAGAAGCTGCGCTTGTAAAGATGCCCTTAAATATGCGATCCTCACCGACAAAAAACTCATTTCCTCTAAACTTAAGAAAGATCTAAATATCATTATTGGAAAATATATGAAATAAGATGGACTACAAATCTAGCTTAAATCTTCCTCAGACCAAATTCTCCATGAAGGCAGACCTGCCTAAGAGAGAACCTGTTTTCTTGAAAGCCTGGCAGGATACGAACATATACGGGCTTCTCCGTAAAAAATCCAAAGGCAAAACAAACTATATTCTTCACGACGGTCCTCCTTATGCAAACGGAAATATTCATATCGGGCATGCCTTGAATAAAACTTTAAAAGATATAATTGTAAAATATAAAACTATGAGGGGTGAGGATTCTGCGTATGTTCCGGGCTGGGATTGTCATGGCCTGCCTGTTGAGCATCAATTATTCAAAGAATTGGGAATAAATAAATCTCAGATTAGCCAGTTAGATTTTAGAAAAAAGGCATACGATTATGCTCTTAAGTACGTTTCTATACAGAAAGAGCAATTCATACGGCTGGGTGTATTTGCTGATTGGCAGAATCCCTATCTGACATTAACACCTGATTATGAAGAAAGCATAATTAATGCTTTTGGAACGCTCGTTAAGAAAGGTTATGTCTATCGGGGTTTGAAGCCGGTTAACTGGTGTTTTAAATGCGAGACTGCGCTTGCAGAGGCTGAAGTTGAGTATGAAGAGTATGTTTCTCCGTCGATATACGTTAAGTTTAAATTAGAAAAGAATGATGTTTTTAAACAAGAAATCTATTTATTAATTTGGACTACGACGCCTTGGACGCTGATTGCCAACGTTGCGGTAGCTGTTCATCCAGAATTGTTTTACACTCATTATAATACCGAAAGAGGACATTTGATTATTGCCGAATGTAGAGAGCAAGAGCTTTCTTTGATAGGTGTTAAGAATATCCAGAAGATAGGAACTTTTAAAGGCAAAGACCTGGAAGGGATGATTTACGAACATCCTTTAGGTTTCAGAAAAGGTCGCGTGGTACTTGCGGACTATGTTTCTCGCGAAGAAGGCACTGGCCTTGTGCACACTGCACCCGGCCATGGTAACGATGATTATTTAACCGGATTAAAATATAAGTTAGATATTATTATGCCTGTAGATGATAAGGGGAATTTTGATACAGAAGCAGGCGAATTTAAAGGACTAAACGTTTATGATTCAAATAAGATAATCATCGAAAAACTGCAAAAATCAGGGGCATTGCTTTTTGATACAAAGATACAGCACTCATATCCGCATTGTTGGCGTTGTAAAAATCCAATTATATTCCGCGCAACAAAGCAGTGGTTTATAAATATCGACCATAAAGATTTAAGAAAGAAACTCATTGAAGTTATAGAGAATGATATCGCCTGGATTCCTGCTTCTGGTAAAGAGAGGATTCGGGCGATGGTGGAATTGAGGCCGGATTGGTGTCTTTCCCGCCAGAGATATTGGGGAGTGCCGATTCCTGCTGTCCGGTGTTTAAAGTGTGATGAGGTAGTGCTTGACCCTGCTATTATTGATAATGTGGCAGGAAAAATCTTAAGTTCAGGCAGTGATGTTTGGTTTAAGGAAGATGTTAAGGTATTTTTACCCGAAAAATTTGTCTGCCCTAAATGCAAAAGTAGTGAATTTACACGTTGCGAAGATATTCTGGATGTCTGGTTTGATTCGGGAGTAAGCCATCAGGCAGTATTAAAGAAAAGAGAAGAGTTAGAATTTCCCTGCGCTTTGTACCTTGAAGGCTCTGACCAGCATCGGGGGTGGTTTCAATCATCGTTGATCCCTTCGATGTGTATCGATGAAAAACCACCTTTTAAGAATGTGCTTACGCATGGTTTTGTAGTTGATGGATTAGGCAGAAAAATGTCTAAGTCACTGGGTAATGTAATTTCGCCTCAAGATATAATCAAAGAGTACGGAGCAGATATCTTAAGGCTTTGGGTTGTCTCAAGTGACTACAACGAGGATATCCGAATTTCTAAGGAGATATTAACCCGCCTTGCCGAAGCTTACCGTAAGATCAGAAATACTGCCAGGTTTATTCTGAGTAACCTCTACGATTTTGATCCAAATACCGATAAAGTGGATTACGATAATTTGCGTTTGATAGATAAATGGGCACTATGTGTTATGGAAGGTGTGTTAATGGATGTAAAAAATACATACGAATCCTTTGAATTCTATAAAGCCTACAAGTCAATCTACGATTTCTGTAATGAAGTATTATCGATGAAATATCTGGATATGATAAAGGGTAGACTCTATACCTATGCTAAAAGTTGCATAGAAAGACGTTCAGCCCAAACAGTCATCTATGAGGTACTAAATACACTGGTAAGAATGGTTGCACCCATCTTGGTATTTACTGCAGAAGAGATTTGGCAAGGGATGTCTAAAGAAAATAAAGATAGCTCTATCGCGAGTGCGCATCTTTTAGAATGGCCTAAAGAGAGCCCTGATTTTTATAAACGCTTTCCTAACGAGTTTCATTCGGTCATACAGTTAATTCCTGATGTCGCCAAATTATTGGAAGAGAAACGGGGTCAAGGCCTAATCGGCAGTTCCTTTGATGCCAAAATAAAACTGTTGACAAATAACGAAGAACGTTATAGATTCTTAGAAAGCCTAAAAGATGATCTTTGTGAGATTTTCAAGGTTTCGCAGGTTGAGATTAAACTAGATAAAAATTTACCTAATCTAGATAAACATATTAGGGCTATTACCTCGCCTGATATTACAATAGAGGTTGGGAAGGCCGAAGGAACAAAATGTGTTCGTTGCTGGAATTATTCTCTGTCGCTCGGAAATAATAAAAATCACCCTTTAATCTGTGATAAATGTTTAAAAGCTATTGGAGGAACATAAATTGAGAAAGAAATTCAATAAGAAAGAATTAGACTATTTCAGAAAGTTAATCCTGAAAATGAAAGAAAAGATTATCGATGAGATAAAACATATATCAGAAGATACCCTGAAGAAATCTCCGAAAGATGCTGCCGGAGATATATCCGGCTATACCTATCATATGGCGGATGTCGCCTCCGATTCATATGATAGAGAATTTTCGTTGGGCCTGGCTTCTAATGAAAGGCAGTCCTTATATGAATTAGACGATGCCATAAAAAAAATAGAAGAAGGCACATTTGGTATTTGTGAAGAATGTAAATCCCTCATTACAAAAACCAGATTAAAAGTGGTTCCCTTCGCGCGACTCTGCGTTAAATGCCAAGAAAAAAAAGAAAAGCGATAAACGCCATTTTTTGATGATTTTAATCATCGCGCTGTCCATTCTTTTCTTAGACCAATTCGCTAAATTACTCGCTACCAAAAACTTATTATTAAATCAATCTGTTCCTTTAATAAAAGGGATATTTCATCTTACGCTTATCCATAATCGCGGCGCAGCCTTTGGCATACTCAAGAACCAAACTTTATTATTTATATTTATCTCTGTATTTGCCGTAATTTTAATTTATTTTGTGCTCTGGAATAATAAATACAAAAGATTTTCTTTTTATAATATATCCTTATCTTTTATTTTAGCCGGTGCTTTAGGAAATCTTATTGACCGATTACGTTTAGGATATGTGATTGATTTTCTGGATTTTCGCATCTGGCCGGTATTTAATGTAGCTGATAGCGCCATAACAATCGGGGCGATATTGTTGGGTTATTCGATATTAAAGAACACAGAAACCACAACTCAGAAAGCAGAACAAGATGTATCCGGAAATCTGTAAAATAGGCCCGCTCATTATTTATTCCTACGGCCTTATGCTTGCAATAGCCTTCCTGGTAAGTTCAACATTAGCCGTTTTTCAGGCTAAAAAACAGAACATCAATCCTGATATAATTTTCAATTTCTGCTTCATAGTTTTTGTCTCGGGAATTATCGGAGCACGTATTTTATATATAATCGAGAATATAAATTATTACCTAAAAGAACCCCTCGAGATAATCATACTTGCGCGCGGAGGATTATCATGGTTCGGCGGACTATTCCTAGGGTTTCTTTTCGGCATTGTTTATTTAAAGAAGAGAAAATTATCTTTATATAGAATCCTTGATTTAATGAGCCCTTTTGTTGCCTTAGGTCAGGCAATAGGCAGGGTTGGCTGTTTATTGAACGGTTGTTGTTTCGGCAGGATAGCCAAATTTGGAATTTATTTCCCGGCGCATAACTTAGTTCTTATTCCGACACAAATATATTCTTCCCTGGCTTTAGTCTTTATCTTTGTTTTTTTAAGATTTCTTCAGGGCCGGCCCCATAAAGAAGGAGAAATATTTTTTGCCTACCTTTTATTCTATTCGATAAAGAGATTCTTCATTGAATTCTGGCGTGCTGACAATGAGATTATTCTTTTCGGCCTAACTTTATTCCAACTTATCAGTATTGTAATATTCTGTCTTGCCGTTTGGAAACTTCTTTTAGTAAAAAAACCAAAAAAATAATATGCAGGAATATGTATTGAAGGTATCGGCGCAGGATGCGAATATGCGTTTGGATTTATTTCTCATAGAGTTTTCTAAAAAGAATAATCTTGGCCTTTCCCGCACTTTTGTGCAGAAATTGATTTCAGACGGCAAGGTAACGGCGAGCAGTGCGAATTTAGCAAAGCCACATTTTAAAGTAAGAGCAGGCGATGAAATAAGGGTATGTATTGAAGATAAAAAGCCAAGTATTCTTATGGCAGAAGAGATACCTTTAGATATAGTTTATGAAGACGAAGACCTGGCAATAATAGATAAATATCCGGGCATTGTCGTACATCCCGCTCCGGGAAATTATGAACACACATTGGTAAATGCATTACTGCACCGTTTTAAAAGGCTATCGGATATTAATCCGCACAGGCCGGGCATTGTGCACAGATTAGACAAGGGAACATCCGGCCTTTTGGTTATCGCTAAAAATAATGTTGCCCACCTTGCTTTAGCCAAACAGTTCGCCAAACACAGTATTAAACGCAAATACACTGCATTGGTAAAGGGCAAAATGGAATTCGACGAGAATATCATTGAGCTACCCATAGGCAGGCACCCTTATAAAAGAAAAAATATGTCAGTGGGTTTTGGCAAAAAGACAAAATACGCCAAGACATATTACCATACTCTTAAACGCGGGGAAGATTTTAGTCTATTGGAATTAGAGCCCTTTACAGGCAGGACTCATCAGCTGAGGGTGCACCTTGCTTTTTTGGGTCACCCTATTTTAGGCGATACAAAATATGGCAAAAATAACGAGTTCAGCCGTTTAGCGTTACATGCCAAATACATCGGCTTTGTACATCCGCGCACAGGAAAATTCGTAGAGTTTTCCTGTGAAATTCCGTCTGAATTTAGCGAATTTATAAATAAGTGAATTCGCCAAAGGTTTGCGGCATATATACTTATTTAAAATAAGTGCTTGATTTTTATATAAGTGATGTTATAATAAAAAACTACAGAAAAAGATAGGGGTCTTTTATAAAAGAGGCGAGAGAGGAGGTCGAATGGTTGAGAAAGCTAAATCGTCCATAATAATATTTATTATATTAATATTGGTTTCTTTGTCTTTTACCGGTGCAGTATTCTATCTTTTACAAAAAGAAAAAGCAAAAAATTTGAGCCTCCAGGAGGGCTTTAATAGCCTAAAGATAAAACACGATGCGGCAGAAGCAAAACTGGGAGAATATAAAAAGACGATTTCTCAAGTAGAACTTAAACTCAAAGATGCCCAAACTAATATTGATACATTAACGGGCACCTTAGAACAAGAAAGAAAAGCAAAGCAGGAGGCATTGGACCAGGTACAACAGTTAAAAACAGACCTTGGGCAACAGAAAGAGCTAAGGGCAAATTTAGAGACAAAACTCAATCAGGCGCAAAAGGATGCCGAAAAAACCAAGGCGCAATTAAAAGAAATAGAATCTAAAAAGGCGCAAGAGGCACAAACTCAGCAACAGACCCAAGCTCAAGGAGTGGAATTAGGTACGATTGTAGTTGGGTCAGAAGATAGTAGTGTAGCTACAGAGCAGCCCAAAGAGAAAGCTGTTACTTCTTCTTTAAAGGGCAAAGTATTGGTGGTAAATAAAGATTATAATTTTGTAGTAATAAATTTAGGCAGCAAAGATGGCGTAAGCGCAGGCGATGTATTTGCTCTTTACCACAATGATAAATACATAGGTGATATTAAGGTAGAGAAAATTCACGAGTCTATGTCCGCAGCAGATTTTACTTCTCCGGCAATAAAAGACGTGGTTAGCGAGGGAGATAGAGCCGTGCAAAAGACTAAATGAGGTTTTTTTCAATCAAGCAGGCCTCATGCGTTAAAGGAGAAATCCTTCTTTTAGGTGACAAGTCTATAGCTTGCCGTTCAATAATCATAAGTGCTATAAGTTGCGGTAAAACCGCAGTTGAAAATTTCCCTCCCAGCAGAGATTGCCTCGGTACAGTAAAAACTTTCAAAAAGTTAGGAATAAAAATAACACAGAATCAGGACCTTAAAACAATTACTGTGTTTGGTAATGGTCTTTATGGCTTGGAGAAAGCCAAAGGGCCTATTTCTGTGGGTGATTCCGGCACTACCTTGCGGCTTACATTGGGTGTTCTGGCAGGACAGGATTTTCCTGTGACTCTGATTGCTGGTAAATCTCTTTCTCAAAGGCCAATGCGACGCGTGACCGTACCGTTAAGGATGATGGGCGCAGAAATCTGCGCACGCCACATACCTAAAACCAAAAACCTAACACCTAACACCAAATTTGAAGAGTATCCGCCGATTACAATTAAGGGTGGGAGGCTTAATCCTATTATTTATAGGATACCGGTTGCTTCTGCGCAAGTAAAGTCAGCTATATTGTTAGCTGGTCTTTATGCTAAAGGCAAAACGCGCGTTATTGAGCCGGTCAAGACACGCGATCACACTGAACGCATGTTAAGATTATTTAAAGCAGACATAAAAGTTAAACAAAATACGATAGTTATAAAAGGAAGAAAGGAATTGGTTTCTCCCGGGAGAATCTTTATACCAGGGGATATTTCTTCGGCGAGTTTTTTCATGGTTTTAGGAACGATATTGCCAGATTCACGAATTTTGATAAAAGAGGTTAATCTAAATCCTTACCGCATGGGGATAATTAATGTTTTAAAGAAAATGGGGGCAGATATTCAAGTGTTAGGCAATAGTACGGTAGGTTTTGAACCCTCAAGCGATATCGTTATAAAGAGTAGTAAACTAAAGAATACGATAATTAAGAAAGGGGAGATTCCTTCTTTAATAGACGAGTTGCCAATTTTGATGGTGGCAGCATGTTTTGCCAAAGGTAAAAGTATATTTGAAGGAGTTAGCGAGTTACGCGTAAAGGAAACAGACCGGATAAGATCGATGTCAGAAAATCTAAAGAAAATGGGTGCCGATATCAGGATTATTAAAACGCTAAAATCAGAAAAGATTATAATTCAAGGAGGAAGAAGCCTTATAGGCGCTACGGTCAAGAGTTTTGGAGACCATCGCACTGCAATGAGCATGGTTGTCGCTGGTCTTGCGGCGCAAGGCAAGACCCGGATAGATAATATTACCTGCATTAATAAGTCCTTCCCTAATTTCTTAAGTCTTTTAAAGACTATTATTCACTAATAATTTAGGGGTTTGTTCTAAAAGCGCTTGAAATTTTTTGCCGTCTGCTACGGTTTACTCCTCGCTTACGCCAGTATTCTTACGTAAGTCAGGCAGAGCGAGGCTCAGCAAGCGAGAGTTAATCCTGCGGTCGAAGGGCGCAGGAGAGCGTCCCTGCAAGAAAATCGCCTTCGACAATGACTTTAGGAGATTTTCGCAGTGGTACGGGAAAGTGTTTTATGCTTTCCTGTACCACAAGAAACGAGACAAGACAGGACTCGCTTAAGGAGTTACCCATGCCTATGAATGCTTAAAATTTAGTTAAATTTTTATTTGACAAGGACTTTAATCTCTGTTAGAATTCTTCTACTGTATTTATAAGGAGAAGAATATGGCAAAATTTAAAGAGATGTTGAAGAAAACCATCAATTATGTTCTCGGCTTATTCTCTAATGATATGGGTATTGATTTAGGCACAGCCACGACCCTTGTGTACGTTAAGGGTGAAGGGGTTGTGCTCTGTGAACCTTCGGTTGTGGCTATCGAAAGGGGCACTTCTCATGTTTTGGCAGTGGGCGAAGAAGCCAAACGTATGCTTGGCCGCACACCCGGTAACATTGTAGCTATCAGGCCGATGAAAGACGGCGTTATTGCTGATTTTGAGATAACAGAAGCGATGTTAAGGTATTTTATAAAAAAGGTGCATCATCGCCGCGTATTAGTAAGGCCAAGGATCGTCATTGCTATACCTTCGGGAATTACTGAGGTTGAGAAGCGCGCAGTTAAAGATTCTGCAGAGCGCGCAGGCGCAAGAGAAGTATTTTTAATTGAGGAACCTATTGCTGCGGCAATTGGCGTGGGTTTGCCTATACAGGAGCCCATAGGCAATATGGTGATAGATATTGGCGGCGGTACAACTGAAATTGCGGTAATTTCTCTGGCAGGCGTTGTTTTTTCCAAATCCATACGCATTGGCGGAGATGAGATGGACGAGGCGATTATTGAATATTTGAAAAAGACATATAATCTGATGATTGGTGAGCGCACGGCTGAAGAGATAAAGATAAAAATCGGTTCTGGCTATCCCTTGGAAGAAGAGATGAGCCTGGAGGTAAAAGGAAGAGATTTAGTCGCCGGCCTCCCTAAGGCAATAACTATCACTTCCGAAGAGATAAGAGAGGCGTTACAGGAACCTTTGCGCGCCATATTAGAAATGACCAAGATATCCTTAGAGAGGACTCCTCCTGAATTGGCTGCAGACTTAATTGAACGCGGTATTGTTATGGCAGGGGGCGGGTCACTATTAAGAGGTATGGATAAATTAATCTCTGAAGAAACTGGTTTGCCTGTGCATATCGCCGACGATCCCGTAACTGATGTATCTGTTGGTACAGGTAAAGTTTTAGATGAAATACGTTATCTAAAGAAAGTAACCGTCCCTATAAAATCTGAGATGCATTCTTAAGTTTTGAGAATAAGATGTGTTTAAGTTTAAAAAG
>JAUYDQ010000100.1 GCA_030691725.1 Candidatus Omnitrophota bacterium | reverse complement strand
AACATTAATTCTTGCGCCATATATTATCTCCTAATGCACGTAAGGCGCTAAGGCTTACTGCATCATCCTCAAGCGCCATCAAAGAACTGCCATTTAAACTGATTTCGGTTATTTGCGGGTCTTCGGGAATATTACCTATATAATCCAATTCCAATTTTTTTATCCGTTCTTTTTCTATAATTTTATCAGAATAATTTGTAATCAAAAGATTCTTTTTAGTCTTTATATTCAATTCTTTAACTAAATCGCTAATCCTTTGCGCTGCCTTCAATCCTACGGGTGTTGCGTCCGAAACTACTACCAATGCATCGCAAATTCTAGTGGTGCGGCGTGAAAGATGTTCAAAGCCTGCTTCATTATCAATCACAATATAGTCATAATCTTTAATAAGTTTAGCTGTGATATTCCTTAAAAGATTATTCACATAACAGTAACAACCAGGTCCTTCGGGCCTGCCCATTGCCAATACATCAAAGCCGTCTCCTTCAGTTATTGAAGTCTGAACCTCATACTCAATAAATCTGTCCTTGGACATACCCGCGGGAATCTTTTCCGGATGCAGGCAAACGTCATCTAATATTGAACCTATTGTTTCCTTTACTTCCATACCCAATGCCTCGGCTAAATTATTATTCGGGTCAGCATCTACAGCCAATATTGAGCCGAGTTTTTCTTCTTTAAGTAACCTTACAATAAGCGCGGCAACTGTGGTTTTACCTGTTCCGCCTTTACCTGCGATTGCAATTGTATAGCCCATTCTCTTAGATAGTAGGGACAGGTACCGAGCCAATCGGAAGGGTGTCCCCTACGGGGGACACCCTTTGCTTCAGCTCAAAGAACGTCCCTCTTTTACTTTTATGCTTGGAAATTTTGCTAAATCTGTGTGCGGGAAAAACAAAGCTGCCATATACTCATCCATATATCCCGGCTCAACAGATAATTCAAAATAAGTTATCTTCCTGGCAATCTCATTTACTTTCTTCATTGCCTCATAAGATAAAAGTATGGCGCGGGCACCTGCTAAAGAACTATTACCCACGAAAATAAATCTGGACCTATCTAAGTCCGGCAATAATCCTATGCTTATAGCATTATCCACATCAATAGAAGTACCGAATCCGCCGGCAATAAAAATCTTTTTTATCTTAGAAAAATCCAAAGCCATATACTTTATTAAAGCGGACGTTGCAGAATAGATTGCTGCCTTTGCCCGCTTAATATTCTCAATATCGACCTCTGTAACAACAATATCAGAGGTCGAATCTGTTTCTTCTTTAAACGCCAACACAAACTCCCGGCCGTATTCGCCATCGCGGATGCGTTTATGCTTTATCATCTTTATCTTACCGTTCTTATCTAACAAGCCTGCCTGTAGCATCTGGGCAATTATATCAATGTATCCTGAACCGCATATGCCGCGCGGCTTGACTTCACCAATAGCATTATAGGTAACCTGAAAATCCGCTGGCGTAATCTTTACTTTCTGAATTGCGCCACGGCTTGAGCGCATACCGCAAGCCACGCCTGAACCTTCAAACGCCGGTCCTGCAGAAGCAGAAGCAGAAATTAAAAAATCGCGGTTACCTAAAACTATTTCTCCATTTGTGCCGATATCAATCAAGATACTTAAGTCCTCCACACTATCCAAACCGCAGGAAAGAACGCCTGCAGTAACATCACCTCCCGCATAACTGGATACTCCCGGAACGCAGGATAAAAGACCGCGCGGATTTATCTTTATACCCGACTCGGCAGCGCGGATAGTAGGAACAAAATTTGCTGTAGGCACATATGGCTCTCTCCTGATATAAGTAGGATCAACGCGCAGTAACAGATGAACCATAGTAGTATTACCCGCGCATAAGATACAATTCACGTCATTAAGGTCAATGTTATGTTCATGGATTAATTCCTGAATCATTTGGTTCATCCCATCAATCACGGCATGATGCAATTTCTCCAGGCCATCCTGTTCCTGCGCATAAATAATGCGGGTGATAATATCACTGCCAAAACTTGCCTGTTTATTATATGTTGCCTTTGTGCCTAAAACTTTCTTGGTATTTAAATCTACCAATTGCCCGGAGATAGTGGTAGTGCCGATATCAAATGCTAAACCAAAATTTTTAAGAGAAGTGTTGCCCGGCTCAATAAGGACAATCTCAGCTGTCCCATTTCTTTTGCCTAAAGTCACAGTAATCTTCCAATCCGCAGAGCGCAACAATTCTCCCAGGCGCCTGATATTGCTCAAGCCTGTCTGCATAATCGGAATATCCTGAATCCTGCGTATCTGACGATACAATCTTTCTAAATCACTGATTTTGTCTTCTAAATTTGGCGGCGGTAATTCTAAATAGAGTTTTGTAGCTAATGGGGAGTGTACAAAAATCTCCTCGCCTAAAACCGACTCTGACGGTTCTACATCTTCTGATTCTGAATAAAGTCCCTTTAACCTCAAATCTATTTCTTCCAGGCTTAATTTTTCTAAATCTAATCTTGACTCAGGCGGAATCTCTACTTCTAAGTCACTCTGTGCAGTAGTTAAACAAGCCAGATAAATTCCTTTTTTTCTCTCTTCCAGGCTTATCCTTCCTGTAGGTTGAGTAAAAACCTGTCCTTTTTTCAAAATGACCTTACACCGGCCGCAAACCCCATCCCCGCCGCAACTGGAATTAATATAAACCCCTATAGAAATAGCTGCGGATAGAATACTTTTACCCTTCTCTACTTCTATAGTTTTATTATCCGGATAAAATATTATCTTGAACTTTTCCATACTCTCCTAATGAGGGACGTCTTTGCTACTAAAGCAAAGCCTGTCCCCAATTCAAATCAAAGACGTCTTTGATTCTAAAGCAAAAGGTGTCCCTTTTATAAGTCCTTATTAGGGGACACCTTTCCGATTGGATGCAAATACGACTTCCGATTGGGTTCAAAGACGTCCCTATAATAAATTCTTCAAGAACGATGGAATTCCAGCGGCTTCTTTTGGCCCCACCACTACCTGCCAGCCAGATTTTTCTTCTAAATCTCCGCTCATCACTGCTACATAGCCGGGAATAATCAGCCGCGTATGTGAAACTGTATCTTTTACGGCAAATTTATTTATCGAATCAGCTATCTTCTCCGGTGTAAACTTCTCTGCTGCCCAAGCAGTTAATACCGACATACCTTCGGTGTCTACGCTTATGATATAAGTAGGAACCTTACTTGCTTCTACTTCTCCCAGCACTGTATAATAGGTAAGCGAAAAATGAGTTGTAACTAATACGGGTGATTTATCACTGACAGTTCCCACAGAATAGAGTTTTGGTTCTATCTGCAAAGGTTTCTGCGGGTCAGTGTAAATATTCTGCCTTAAGGTTAAAAGCGATAAGACCTGCCATACCTCTATTCCGCTCATCAAAACAATGCTGGCATATTTAGAAATATAAGTCGCGGCCTCCATTACCTCCTCGAAAGGGTCTTTGGAATCTATTATTACTAAATTTGGATACCCCAAGCTACGATTGGATTTTTTAAGCGCTTGTCTTCTTTCTTGAGTTAAATCCCAGATTTTATCTTTAACTGGTTTTACGCCTGTATCTAAAACGATATCATCTACTCCTTGATTATTTAAGTCCTTAGTAAGGCCGGAAAGTGTTTCTAAGTCCGGGGATGAAGCTACGAGAG
>JAUYDQ010000090.1 GCA_030691725.1 Candidatus Omnitrophota bacterium | reverse complement strand
TGTAGAAGAGGCGATAAAGAAGGCCTTAAAACAATTAAAACTACCGCGGTCTAAAGTCAAAATAGAAGTGCTTTCCGATGAAGAAAAAGGGCTTTTTGGTATGCCCGGAGCAAAGCCTGCCAAAGTAAGAGTAAGCATGATAAAGAATAAAGAAAATGCTTGACAATTCTTATATTTTTAAGATAATAAATATAAAATATTGAGGTTTTGTAAGGCATTGTTCCGCGTGAAAACGTCTCAGTTGGAACACTTATTCTGTATAGATTAGCATGTTAACTCCTTGGTATATAACGGGTTTTTGTGACGGCGAAGCAGCTTTTACTTATAGCAGATCGGGTGGTACATTTGGCTTATATTTTGCAATTCACCAAAGAGAAGATAATCGGCAAATAATTGACGAGATTCATAGCTATTTCAATTATATAGGAGACATATATATAAATAAAGAGTCGCTACCTACTAAAAATAGTGGATTTTCTAAGCCCGCTGTATATTATAGAGTAACAAGAATTGGCGAATTGCAAAGAATTGTAGAGCATTTTGATAAATATCCCTTGCAAAGCCAGAAGAAACACGAAGCATATCTTGCTTGGCGTGAGATGGTTATGCATAAAGTAGAGAATTATCGCAATATAGATTATGATATATTAAGAAACTTAGCAGAAAAACTTTCTCTCCTGAATTCACAAAGTCGTGCATTTAAAGTTCATAAAAAATAAATGGGTAAGATAATCAGTATTTGCAATCAAAAAGGTGGCACAGGCAAAACTACCTCTGCCATCAATTTGGCTACTTATTTTGCCTTGGCAGACAAAAAAGTTTTACTTATGGATTTAGACCCTCAGGCAAATACTACCAGCGGCTTAGGCATAAATAAACACAACATAAAGAAGAGTACCTACCATGTTCTTTTGGAGGAGTTGGATATTAAAGAAATATTACAGCCTACGGCTGTGAATAATCTTTCTTTAGCTCCTTCTAATCTGGATCTTACCGGTGCTGAAGTTGAGCTAGTGGGTATGTTGGGACGAGAATATAAATTAAAAAAAGCTTTAGATAAAGAGCGGGAAAATTTTGATTTTGTGATTATTGATTCACCTCCTTCTTTGGGGTTGTTAACCATCAACGCGCTATGTGCATCTGACTCTATAATTATACCTGTGCAATGCGAATTTTATGCTTTAGAGGGATTGACGCAACTTGTTCATACTATTAAACTTGTGAAAGATAATCTTAATCCTAACTTGGCCATTGAAGGAGTAGTGCTAACTATGGCAGATTATCGTACCAACCTAACCAAAGAGGTTATTCAGGAAGCCAGGGCTTATTTTAAAGAAAAAGTTTATGCTACAGTTATACCGAGAAATATACGCTTAACTGAAGCACCAAGTTTTGGTAAACCCATTGCTTTATACGATAAAGAATCCATTGGTGCTCAGAAATACGAGCAGTTAAGTAAGGAGATTTTGGGTATCCCGATTCCCATGAATACTCTGCCAGAAGGAGAAATAGAATGGAAAGAAAAGCCTTAGGAAAAGGAATAAGTGCTTTAATCCCGACCAAAGAGCCGGAATCCACAAAACACGAAGAGGTTCTTTATCTTAAATTAGAGCAAATCAGGCCTAGTCCTTTTCAGCCGCGCGTAGATTTTGATCATCAAAGCATGGAGGAATTAACCCAGTCAATTAAGGAAAAAGGGGTGATTCAGCCAGTCTTGGTAAGGCGTAGTGGTGATTTCTATGAATTAATTGCTGGGGAGAGAAGATTCCGTGCTGCTAACTTACTGAATTTAAAAGAGATACCAGCTATTGTCAAAAATGTAGAGGATCGCGATTCTTTGGAGATAGCCTTAATTGAGAATATCCAGAGGCAGTCTCTGAACCCCATAGAGGAGGCGCATGCTTATCAGTTCCTCATTGATAAATTTCAAGTTACACACGAGAAGATTAGCGCGGTCCTGGGTAAAGCCAGAGTTTCTGTTACTAACACTTTGCGATTATTAAAGTTACCGACGGAAATCCAAGATGAGATTAAAAAGGGCCGTATCTCTTTTGCGCATGGCCGGGCGCTCTTAGAGATAGAAGACTCGAATCAACAGCGTCGCTTAGCTGGGGAGATTATCTCTAAGGAATTGTCTGTTAGAGAGCTAGAGAATTTAATCAAAAGCCAACGAAAAAAAATGCCTAAGCGTAAAATTGGCCAGAGTATACGTGAGCCTTATGTAGCAGTCTTGGAGGAAGAGTTACAACATATATTGGCTACTAAAGTCAGGATTAGTAAGAGAAAAAAACGCGGCCATATTCTCATTGATTTTTATTCTCAGGAGGACTTAGATAGGATTGTGAAGATACTCAGGGGAGGCGCGTAATGGCGAATCAGGCAACTTTAATTCTTATCAAGCCCGATGGCCTGAAAAAATCTTTAACTGGCAATATCTTAACCCGATTGTCTGAGACAAAACTGGAAATTGTTGCCGCAAAGATTGCGCGCGCATCTAAAGAATTAGCCGAGGAACACTACCAACACCTAAAAGACAAACCCTTCTTTAAGGAGATAGTAAGGTATATATGCGGAGAATTGCATAATCGCAGGAAAGTGATGGCGCTTATTTATTGGGGCGAGGATGCAATTACAAAATGCCGGCAACTTGCAGGTAGCACTAATCCCGAGGAGGCAGATCCCACGAGCATCAGAGGTTCTTACGGTAGAATAACTACCTCGGGCGTTTACGAGAACGTGATACATGTCTCTGCAAACGAAGCCGACGCAGAGAGAGAAATCAAGCTCTGGTTTCAGCCCGACGAGGTAATTGTAAATTTATATCCTACTAAAGAAGTGGCTGGAAAAGAGAGGAAGATAAAAACTTGGGCCTAGATGGAGATTTAAGATGAAGAGCATGACAGGGTTTGCCAGTAAAGAGATAGCAATTGCTCCTTTCGGAAAAATATCTTTGGAGATACGCAGCACCAACCATAAATTTTTAGAGGCAGTCTTCCACTTGCCGGTGGGGTTCTTATCTTTGGAGGATAAAATAAAAAAAGATATCGAGGCGAGGATAAAGCGGGGCAGAGTTGTTTGCGTGATGAATATCCTAGGGACCCCTGCTAATAAGATTTTTATCGATAAGCGATTGTTGAGAGATTATATTTTAACGCTGCGGGCCATACAAGAAGAAGCCCACGTTAAAGAGGAAATCAGCCTGGACACATTAATAAATTTACCGGGAGTTTTATCATTGACAGAAGATAGGCGCTCTAAGAGCAAAATCTGGCCGCGCCTGAGGACGTTAGTGCATAAGACCCTCGATGATTTGGTTAGCATGCGCCGAAAAGAAGGAGCAGCGTTGCATATTTATTTAAAAAATAGTGCACAGGCGCTACAGACAAGCCTCGGCTTTATCAAAACCAAATTTGCAAAATTGATTAAGAATAAGCTTACCGAACTTCAGACGCCCGAAGAGCGCACAAGTTTTCTTAAAGATACGGATATCACAGAAGAGATAGAGAGGCTTGCTTTCCACATTAAGAATTTTAAGAATAAACTTTCCAATGCAGGCCCGATAGGTAAAGAACTGGATTTTATTGCCCAAGAGATGCAGCGCGAGGCAAATACCATGGGCGCTAAGTCTTGCGATGCGACGATGTCCAGCAGGGTGGTCGAGATAAAGAGCCAGATTGAGAAAATACGCGAACAGTTACAGAATATAGAGTGATAAGCAAAAGTAAAAAGCAGGGGTTAATATTTATTATCTCCGGGCCTTCTGGCTCGGGCAAAACCACACTGGTTAAGAACCTCCTTGGCAATAAAACCTTAAAGAATAAATTGGTCAGATCCATTTCTTTTGCTACTCGGCCCAAAAGATCGGGCGAGGAAGACAAGAAAGATTATTTTTTTATAAGCGAAAGGCGATTTAAACAAGAACAGAAAGCGCAAAATTTGCTTGAATGGACAAAATATCTAGGATATTATTACGCCACACCCAAAGATTTTATTGAAAGGCAACTGGATAAAGACAAGCACGTTATCCTGTGTTTGGATTTAAAAGGCGCTTTGACTATAAAGCAGCGATATCCTAAGCATACCGTAACGATTTTTGTGATGCCGCCGTCTTTAGACGCGCTCTTACATAGAATTACCAGGCGTTGTAATAAAACAAAGGATGAGGAGGTAAGACAGCGCCTGACACTCGCTCAACAGGAGCTTTCAGCCGCAGATAGGTATGATTATTGTGTAGTGAATAAAGACCTCGATCAAGCCACAAAACAATTGAAAGGTATTATATTAAAAGAAATCATGTGCCTTAAATAGTTAATAACACCCCGCGCTTGTCGGCCCGACCCAATTGGATGGGTCGGCATCCGCCCCGTGGCGGAGAATTGCGCGGGTGTGCCCTTTCTGGGCTAATACCCCGGCATATCGGATTGCCGGGTATGCCCTTTCTGGGCTAGGAGTGAGGAGGGATATGCCGTATTATGTAGCGTTGGAGAATATGTTAGATAAAAGCGACAATTCCATTTATAAATTGGTGATCTTGGCATCAAAGCGGGCTTTAGAGATTGCCGAAGGCCAACCAAAGCTTGTGAATCTGGATTCCTCGCTTAAGCCTTCTACCATAGCTTTGCACGAAATCGCCGAAGGCAAAGTGCGTTACAAAAAGACAAAGCCTTAAGAATAATACCATGGTTAAAGGGAAAAATATTATTTTAGGGGTTGCGGCGAGCATTGCTATATATAAAGCGTGTGATATTATACGCCGGCTAAAGAGTGAGGGGTTTTCGGTTACAGTAGTATTGACGCCTGAGGCAGAGGAATTTATTAAGCCGATTCTGTTTCAAAGTCTTTCCGGTAATAAAGTGTATCGCGGACTATTTGAGGAACCGGAGACCTGGGAGATAGAACATGTATCATTGGCCGAGAAAGCGGATTTGGTCTTAATTGCCCCTGCCACTGCCAATATCATCGGCAAGATTGCCGCAGGTATTTGCGATGATTTATTGACCTGTGTGTGTTGCGCTACAAAAGCGCCGATTTTAATAAGTCCGGCGATGAATGAAAATATGTACAAGAATCGCATTACCCAAGACAACATTAAGAAATTAAAATCATTAGGTTACAGATTTATAGAACCAATAAAAGGCAGGCTTGCCTGCGGTAAAGTTGGCGTGGGCTGTTTGGCAGAGGTTGAGACCATAATTAAGGAAGTAAAGAAAACATTAAGATAATGGCGTGGTACCCAAGTGGTTAAGGGAGTTGTCTGCAAAACAACTATTCACCGGTTCGAATCCGGTCCACGCCTCTTGATAAATAACCTGCGGATTTGCTCGCGTGCTGAAGTTTTTCGCCGTGCACTACGGTTTACTCCTCGTTCGTTTGCAGGAATTCCAAGCACTTCGCGTATCGCGTGTCAGTTCCTGCACTCTCTCGTCGTAAATCCTTGTGCACTTTTGCCAAAAAAATTCTAATGCACGCTCACAAATCCCTTCGGTTATTTATAGCGAAGTGACGGGCAAGTGGTGGAATGGCTTACACGAAGGCCTTAAAAGCCTTTGGCCGCAAGGCCATGAGGGTTCAACTCCCTCCTTGCCCACTAAGATTT
>JAUYDQ010000043.1 GCA_030691725.1 Candidatus Omnitrophota bacterium | reverse complement strand
TTTCTTCTCTTCGAAAAGCGCCTCTATCGCCTTGATCTCCTGAGGTTTAGCTTCTTTTACGGAACACGAACTATAGATTTCAGTATCTATTGTTTGTAATCTCACTAGATTATCTATCTGTAACTTAAGATCAACTTTTGGCAAATCTTACCTCTTTCTAAATGGTGGGCGATAGAGGACTTGAACCCCTGACCTCCACAATGTGAGTGTGGCGCTCTAACCAACTGAGCCAATCGCCCAACAACCTGGGCCCAGAAGGATTCGGACCTCCGACCAAGTGATTATGAGTCACCTGCTCTACCACTGAGCTATGGGCCCATAAATTAATACTATATATTACTATTTTAAAGAGTATTTGGCAAGATAAAAATTAGGCGAATTCAGTGGGTATGATCAGTATTGTTAACAGGGCCTATTTTGGTTTGTTTCTCGCAAGATTTTCTAAATTATTTTGATGTCCAAATAGTGTCCATTACTTATACTTATCAACATCTATTTACACCAATTGCCACAAACAAGAAAATCGCTTTCAGCGATAATTCTCATCTGCGATTTTCAGTGGTTAGGAAAGTGTTTTATACTTTCCTATACCATAAAAAATCTCCGTAAGTTATTCACGGAGATTGCAGTTAGAATAGAGGCAATTAGTTATAAAAACTGCTCAGGTTGGTTTATAAGGCCTATTCCTTACACTCGTGTCTTACTATTTCCTCGTCAATTAGACTTGCTTTTCTGCTAAAGCCGCCTAAAAGACAAAGGTCGCAAATATGGTTTATGCGTCGGGGGATACCTCCAGAATGTTCACGGATTAACCCTATTGCTCCCTCACTAAAAATCTGTTTTGTCTGTCCTGCTACTGCTAAGCGATGCTGAATATATCTTTTGGTATCCTCTAAATTTAAGGCATCAAGATGGTATTTAATGGCAATCCGCTGTTCTAATTGTTTATTATCCTCAATCTTCTGTTTTAGTTCGGGCTGCCCTACAAGAAGAAGGGTAAGTAAGAAGCGATCTCGGAGTTGAAAGTTTAAAAGCATTCTCAATTCTTCAAAGGCACGCTCATCCTGAATAATATGTGCTTCATCAATAATAATTACCGTCTCTTTTCCATCGCGCATATTATTCTGGAGTATCTGACCAAGAACCTCCCAAAGGTAATCTGCGGAAAGTTCGGTCTTTTTCTGCGGCAACTCAATTGCCTTAAGGCTACGCACAATTGCCCTTAAAAGTTCCACATATTCTAATTGAGGGTTGTTGATAATAGCAGTTTTATATCTATCTTGACTTATCTGATCAAGAAGTGCCTGCACCAGAAGGGTCTTTCCGCAGCCAAAAACACCTGTAATTAAACCTCCTCCTTTACGGTATTGGATGACATAGAGCATGCGTGCCATTGCCTCCTCGTGCTGTGGCGAACGATACAAAAAGCGAGGGTCTGGCGTATTCTCAAAAGGCATCTCTTTTAAATTCCAGTAAGCCTCATACATCTTAGGTTCTTAAATCACCTCTCAAATTTATTATACCATATTAAACCCTCTACAACTCTCTAGATATAGTATTACAAATATGAAGGCTTTTGGCAAGAAAAAATTGGACAAGATAATTATAGACAAAAGGTAGTCTGATTGTCTGCTCAGTTTACTCTAGCTTAATCCTTTTTCGATTTCTTCTCTTCTCTCTCCGCTATTATTTTTTGCGCAATTTCAGCAGGCACCTGCATATACTTCGCAAATTGCATGGAGGCATTGGCGCGGCCGCTGCTTAAGGAGCGAAAATTCGTGGCATAACCGAACATTTCAGAAAGAGGCGCTTCCGCAGAGATAACTTTCTGTTTACCCTTGGTATCCATTACCAATATCTTTCCCCTGCAGGAACAAATATAACCTACAACAGCATTCAAATACTCCTCGGGCGTGACTACCTCAATGGACATATAAGGTTCAAGCAGCACCGGCTCTGCCTGCTTAAACGCCTGCTTAAAACCTAAAATAGCAGCCATTCTAAATGCTAATTCAGAGGAATCCACTTCATGAAATGAACCATCTATAAGATTTACCTTAACGTCTACTACAGGATAACCCGCATAAACTCCCTTCTGCATGGCCTCAACAATACCTTTTTCTACCGCCGGAATAAATGATTTGGGGATTGCCCCTCCTTTTATACCGTCTATAAATTTAAATCCCTCGCCGGATGTATTAGGAGAAATCTCCATAACCACATGGCCATACTGCCCCCGGCCGCCGGATTGTTTTATATATTTACCTTCTGCTTCTGCTGACTTTAAAATTGTCTCGCGGTAGGCAACTTTAGGCTTGCCTACAATTGCCTCCACGCCAAATTCTTCTTTCAATCTATCCACGATAATTTCAAGATGCAATTCACCCATACCGGTGAGAATAGTCTCTTTGGTTTCTTTATCAGTCTCAACCATAAATGTTGGGTCTTCCTCCGTAAGTTTTCTTAATCCCTTACCGAGCTTATCCTGATCGCCCCGGCTTTTAGGCACAATACTTAGTGAAACTACAGGCGCTGGAAACTCTATGGCCTCAAGTAATATCGGATTATCCGGGTCACAGAGCGTATCCCCGGTTATAGTATGCTCAAGGCCAATTGCAGCTACTATATCTCCGGCAAAAGCATTATCTATATTCTCTCTCTGGTTAGCATGCATCTGTAAAACTCTTCCGATTCTCTCTTTTTTATCTTTCCTGACATTAAGCACGTACGTTCCGGTTTCTAATACGCCGGAATAAACCCGAAGATAAACCAGTTTGCCCATATGCGGGTCAGCCTGGACTTTAAATGCAAGTGCGGTGAAAGGTTCATTAGCATCTGGACGCCTTGTAATAACTGTCTCCGTATTCTTGGGGTCATGTCCTTCAACTGCAGGAAGGTCAAGGGGCGAAGGAAGATATGAATTGACTGCATCCAATAATTTTTGCACGCCCTTATTTTTGAAAGCTGCACCGCAAAGCACAGGAACCATTTTATTGGCGACCGTGCCTTTACGGATCGTCTGCATAAGTTCTTCATTAGTGATAGAGCCGGGGGATTCCAGAAATTTCTTCATCAGGCTATCGTCAAATGCTGCGGTTTTCTCAACTAAAATATGGCGATACTTATCCGCCAACTCCTTATATTCCTGCGGGATATCTTCTATGCGGAAATCTTTTCCTTGAGATTCTTCTTCGTATATATAGGCCTTCATTTCTATGAGGTCAATAATCCCGCGGAAATCCGCTTCAGCTCCGATGGGAAGTTCTAAAAGAATAGCATTGCCGCCAAGGTCTTCCTCAATACCTTTTAATACCGCAAAGAAATCTGCGCCCACGCGGTCCATTTTATTGATAAA
>JAUYDQ010000129.1 GCA_030691725.1 Candidatus Omnitrophota bacterium | reverse complement strand
TAGTTCTTCTCATGCTCCCTTCTGTCTCTACGGGTAAACCAAACATAAAAAAACCCACACTTTCAAGGCCTACTTTTTTTACCAGTTCCATAGCGCGTATGTTCTGTTCCAAAGTAATTCCTTTATTGATGGAATCGAGACACTTCTGGTCACCACTTTCAAAACCGATGGATACTTGATATAAACCAGCTTGTTTCGCTAATCTAAGAAACTCTTCATCTACACAGTCAGCCCTTAAACCTGCAGCGAGATTCCAAGTGAATCTTAGTTTTTCTTTTAGGATAGCTTTACATATCTCTTTGGCGCGCTGCATATCTGTAGTAAACTGGTCATCGGCAATACGCAACTCTTGATATCCTAAATGCAAGGTGTATTTGATTTCATCTATTACCCTCTGGATAGACTTAAATCTAAGGCTTCTGCCAAAAACACCTTTACCGCAAAAAGTGCAATTAAAGGCACAACCCCGGCTAGTCATAAACACGGTCACGCGAGTTTCTCTGTTTATTAATTTTGACTTATATCTTTTTGAATCAAAAAGGTCTAAAGCAGGAAATGGTAGAGAATCTAAATTTTCAATGAACGGGCGAGGTGAGGTAAAAATTATCTCCTTGCCTTCTCTATAATATATACCTTTTATTTCCGATAATTTTTTACCTTCTGCAATCTCTACTATAGTTATATCGCCTTCTCCAACAGCAACGATATCAAATTCAGAGGTCATAAGGCTCTCCTCTGGCAAGGCAGAAGGATGGGGACCTCCCAGAACCATTTTAATTTGATTACCAAACTTTTCTCTAATTATCTTGCTTATATGTGCCGCCTCAAAGAACAAAGGTGTGGTGGAGGTTATACCCACAATGCGTGGCGTTCTTTCGTCTAAAACCCTGTCCAAGACCTTATATGGTTCGTTCTCAATTCCCAGATCTAATATAGATACTTTAAAGCCTTTTTCTCTCAGTATAGCGGCTAAGCAGGCATAAGACAAAATAGGATAAACCTGAACTACTGCATTGACTCTTGTTCCAGAATAACTTGTAAATGCGGACGGTGGATTTATGAATAAAAGATCTTCTCTGAAATTCATTAAAACCTTCCTATCCTATTATAATTCTCTACAAAATAAGAGTAGATCAGATAAAATTTATATGCATCGGCAGCTCGCCTTCAGGAACTTCCAGAGTAGCCTCTCCCTTCTTTAAATCCCAAAGAAACTCATTTACCTTATGTTGAAGACATAAAGAACCACACATAATCCTGGCATCAAATTTTTCTGAGGCAAGGAGATCCATAACTTCCCAATAGCGTTTGTTCTTCCAGATTTCTTTAAATGACGTATCCACGATATTACCAATATGATAATATTTCTTATATCTTCTGTTAAAAAGCATGCCACAGGGAGCAACTAGGCCTGAGCCAGACATCTGCATCATAAAAGGTGGTCCATAGCATTGGATATATTTGCGTTTGCCTCCACTTAAAATCTTAGACCATTTCACTTTTACCAGATATCCACCTTCAGAATATGTCTCTGCCTCTTTTAAAATATCAGTCAAGGCAAAATACTGTGAATAATCTATCCCTAGACTTCCCATTTCATCGTCGCTACAATGCTTAATAATGGCATAGTCCACTTCCAGCTCTTTGCCCAGTTTGGCAAAAGGGATAATTTGATCAGAATATTGAGGCATCAGGACCATCTGTATTCCTAAAGTGGCAGAAAGACCATTTTCTTTTTTTATCCTTACGCATTCTTTAATTGTATTATAAACTTTATGGAAACAGGCTTCTTTGCATCCCATTATCTGGCTATATCGTTTAGATTCTGCTGCAGAGATATTGAATCTAAGATAAGTTAAACAAGATAAAATCTTAGATAATTTTTCATCCTTTAACAGATATCCATTTGTTCCTAATGCCATATCTAAACCATTGACTTTGCCTCTTAAAATAGCATCGTATAAATAAGGTGAACAGGTACTTTCTCCATCGCTAACAAAGCTTATTGCCTTAACTCCAATACTGGCAGCGTCATCGAGAAATCTAAAGATAACATCTCTGGTCATTCTCTTTTCATCATTTGCTTGCAGTTGACCATAACAATAAACACATCTATAAGTACATCTTCTGGTAAGAGCGCAGTCTATGGTAATAGGAACGATCTTTTCTCCTCTAAGCCAAGCTTTTAATCTATCCATGTGCCAGAGTAACTTATGACCGTCAAGAACAAGTTTTCCCATATTGTTATGCCTCAAATTCTCTATAACGCTTTGCAGTCACAGAATCAGGGCTAAGCCCCTTTCTTCTCTTTTCCTTCTTAAAATAAATGTCTCTAAGTAATCTCAAATATGCAGTTACAACGTTACGAAAAGAACGTAAAGTAAACGCCTTGGATTTGCCTGTTTTTCTTATGTTTAATCTATAGGGTACTTCTGCAAAAAGATAGCCTTTTTTTAACAACCTTATCAAAATATCGCTCTGATAAAAGAAACCGCTGCATCTATAATTTAGTTCTTTCAATAAAGACTTTCTATAAATAACCGTGCCATTAGTATAATTGAGCGAAGTCAAAAAGGTATTATTGATGATGAGATGATAAATAAAAGAAATAATATTTCTTGATAATGCACGTGTTTTTTTATTATAAACAAAAGGTATAACTATATCCACATGCTCCAATAGTCCAAAATAGCGCATAATCTCCCAGGGGTCATTTTCGTTGTCTCCTGGCAGCATGCAAACAAAATCACCTCTGGCATTATCCACTCCATCCCAAAAAGATGCGCCCATTCCCAAAGGACAAATATGATTAACTAAACGTGTTATATCGGAATTCTGCAACATTTTCTCTTTTACTTTTTCAGCAGTTGCATCGGTTGAGCCATCATTGATCACCACGATTTCGCCTCTTATGCCGAAATCACTAAATGCCTTTAGGGTACTCTCAATGGCTTCTTGAATGTTCGCTTCCTCATTCAACGCCGGCATAAGTATGCTTAATTGTATTCTGTTTTCCTTCTTATCCATAAGATTGTTTATGTTCTTTAGCTTACGCACTAGCAAATTTCAACACAAATTTTGTAAA
>JAUYDQ010000103.1 GCA_030691725.1 Candidatus Omnitrophota bacterium | reverse complement strand
TGAATCCTCCTCTTTAATACGCCGGATACTAAAGAAGATTTGGCTTTATCTAAAAATATATCTTTATTCAAATATAAAGACAGACGATTGCAATTTAATATATCAGTAAATAATAATTCTGTTTCATTCATCGCTTTTACTTTCCGCTGCTTTTATCAAGGCATCGGATAGCTCATCTAAGTTGCCTTCTAATATCGCTTCTAATTTATGTAAGGTTAAATTTACTCTGTGGTCAGTTACACGCCGGTCAGGAAAGTTATAACTGCGTATTTTTTCGCTTCGGTCACCTGAGCCGATCTGGGATTTTCTTGCTTGCGAAATCTTCTTGAGCTCTTCCTGTTGTCTCATATCCAGAATTTTTGCGCGCAAAATCCTCATTGCCTTATTCTTATTTTTTAGCTGCGACCGTTCATCCTGACAGGCTACCACCGTATCCGTAGGAACATGCGTTATTCTCACTGCAGAGTCGGTTTTCTGCATATGCTGTCCTCCAGGACCTGAAGACCTATAAGTATCTATTCGCAAATCTCTCGGGTCAATAGCCAAATCTACTTCTTCGGGCTCTATTAATACCGCTACTGTGGCGGTTGAGGTGTGAATGCGGCCCTGGGCCTCTGTAGTAGGAACACGCTGCACACGATGCACGCCGCTTTCAAATCTTAGCCGTCTATAGGCATCTTTACCTTTTACGCTAAATACTATTTCTTTAAATCCGCCCAATTCGGTCTGGTGTAATGACATCGGTTCAATCGACCAATCTTTCCTAGCAGCATACTTTGTGTACATTCGGTAAAGGTCTGCGGCGAATAATCCTGCCTCTATACCACCTGTGCCCTGGCGTATCTCAACTATTATATCTAGACCCGCGAATTCATCTTCACCGGCTAAGATATTTTTGAGCCTTTGCTCTAAGTCCAGTTTCTTATTCTTTAACTCTTCCAGCTCTGTCTTGGCTAATGTCAGGAATTCATGGTCGTGTTTTTCGCCGAGTGCCGTCTCCAGATCATTTATTTCTTTGATTATTTTTTTGTATTCCCGGAACAAAGATACCGCGTCTTTCAGGTCTGACAGCTCTTTTGCGTATTTATTATACTGTTCTTTATCGGATACAGTTTCGTAGGAAGCTAAAAGATGCTCTAGCTCCTGATAACGTTTTTCTATTTTTTCTAATTGCTCAGACATGCTTTATTATAAACGTACAAGAAAATTGCCTTCGGCAATGACTTTAGGCGATTTTCGCAGTGGTATAGGAAAGTGTTTTATACTTTCCTGTACCATAAGAAATCTCAATTAGGCAGTGTTTTCCGTGCTTTCAGTTGTTTTTTTGCCGTATTTTTTTATAAATTTATCCACCCTGCCAGCAGAATCTACAAACTTCTGTTTACCCGTAAAGAAGGGATGGCATTTTGAACATATTTCCACCCTGATGTTGGGTTTAGTAGAACGGGTATGGATCGTATTGCCGCAGGCACAAACAATTACACAGTCCTGATACTTCGGATGAATCTTGTCTTTCATGGTTATTCCTCCTTAATGAGCACATAACTTACGAACATGATAGTGTGAGTAAGTTATGAGTGCGAATTAATCCCGCCCTTTCTTACTGCATAGAGACGCTTCGTAGTAGGAAAGGGCGGGGTAAGTTCGCACGATCCCGATGTGATTTCTACTTTTTTGTTTCTTCGGGATATCCTCATTTATTGATTCATACTGTTTAAAAATTCATCATTATCTTTCGTCTTGGCTAATTTTTCTATTAAAAGTTCCATTGCCTCCACATTATTTAATTCATTCAAGACCTTTCTTAATATCCAAACCTTTTGTAACCGCTCCTGTTTAAGAAGCAACTCTTCATGCCGGGTATTAGAACGCTTTATATCAATAGCCGGGTAGATTCTGCGCTGGAATAAATTTCTATCAAGTTGCAGCTCCATATTTCCTGTACCCTTAAATTCTTCAAAGATGACTTCATCCATACGGCTGCCTGTATCTACTAACGCTGTAGCAATAATAGTCAGGCTACCGCCCTCCTCAACTGCCCGAGCAGCACCAAAAAATCTCTTTGGTTTTTGTAAGGCATTGGAATCTATACCACCTGATAATACCTTACCGCTATGCGGGATAACAGAATTATATGCCCTTGCCAGTCGTGTTATACTGTCCAAAAGAATCACCACATCCTTCTTATGTTCTACTAGTCTCTTTGCTTTCTCCAGGACAATTTCGGCAACCTGCACATGCCTTTCCGGCGGCTCGTCAAAGGTCGAAGATATTACTTCACCCTTAACATGCCTTTGCATATCAGTGACTTCCTCCGGGCGTTCATCTATAAGAAGTACAATCATTATGACATCAGGGTGATTAGTGGTTATGGAATTGGCAATTTTCTGTAATAACACGGTCTTGCCGCTATAAGGCTGCGCAACAATCAGGGCACGCTGGCCTTTACCTATAGGCGTGAGTAAATCAATAACGCGCATGGATATCTCATCGGGCCTTAACTCCAGGTTAAATTCGTCATGGGGATATATGGGCGTGAGATTATCAAACAGCACCTTTTCTTTTGCCTCTTCAGGATTCTCAAAGTTGACTGCTTGGACTTTTAAAAGGGCAAAATATTTTTCTCCTTCTTTGGGAGGCCGTATTTCACCGCTGACTGTATCCCCTGTCCTTAAGTCAAATTTCCTTATCTGCGAGGGAGACACGTAAATATCGTCGGGACAAGGTAAATAATTATAATTCGGCGACCTCAGGAAACCGAATCCCTCGGATAAAATCTCTAAGACGCCCTCTCCAAACATAAGGCCCTCTTTTTCCGCCTGGGCCTGCAGTATTTTAAAGATTAGGTCTTGCTTTCTGAGTCCGCTCACACCGTTGACATTAAGTTCTCTGGCTAATTTGTTAAGCTCAGTGATCTTTATTTCTTTCAGACTTCCGATATCTAATTTCTCCACAACAACCTCCTTATTACTTGTATTTGTTTCTTTGTGTTTTCAACTGTTCCGCTATTATCTATTACAAAATCCGCAAGCCGGATTTTATTGCGTAAAGAGATTTGCGCTTCGATTCTTTTCAATATATCTGGTCTGCTAAGATTTGTTTTCTTACAGATCCTATCTATTCGTTTTTCTTTAGTTACTGTAACAACAATTAATTTATCTACTATTTTCCCTAACCCTGCTTCGATAAGTAAAGGTGCATCCAAAACGATAACCCTCTTTGAGGAAGTCTTTATCTTTTGTTCAATGACCCTGATTACCTCAGGATGTACAATGCTGTTTAGTTCCTTTACTAAATGTTTATTGCTAAATACAATCTTAGATAATTTGTCCCGGTCAATGGTTTTATTTCTTTTAAGAATATCCTTGCCAAAATTATTGATTATTTTTTCGTATACTTTAGTCCGCGGTTTAATAACTGTGTGGGCAATTTTGTCTGCATCAATTATCTTTGCGCCAAAAGACCTAAAAATTCTAGCAACAGTGCTCTTGCCGCTGCCAAAACTGCCTGTAAGCCCTAAAATTATTCTTTTCTTATCGCGACCTTGCTTTTTCATACAGCGAAACATACTCTTTAGCGGATTCACGCCAGGAAAAATTATTTTGCATGGCTTTCTGGATAAGCCCGAGCCACTTCTTTTTATTTTTAAACGCCTTGATTGCTTTATCTATTGTTTTAATTAAATCTTCTTTTTTATACTTATCAAACACGAATCCGTCGTTCTCAGTTACAGTATCAGCTAAACCGCCGGTTTTAAATACTAACGGTATAGTACCATAGCTCATACTTATCAACTGACCCAAGCCGCAGGGTTCGTATTTTGAGGGCATAAGAAATATATCAGAACCTGCGTATATCTTATGGGCTAATTTGTCGTCAAATTTCAAATTCAGAGAAATAATCTTAGGGTATTTTTTCACGATATTCTCTAAAATAACGTGATATTTTAAATCGCCTGTGCCCAAAATAACCAGCTGTAAATCCATATTACAAATCTTCTCTATGGCGTCTGCCAGTATATCAAATCCTTTCTGTTCTGCTAGCCTTGAGACAATGCCAAAAAACGGCATATCGATCTTGGCGGGTAGTTTACATATTCTTTGTAGGTCTTCCTTATTCTTGTATTTATCCTTCAAATTTTGCAGAGAATAATTCTTAATGATAAACTTGTCGGTCTTGGGATTCCAAATGGAATAATCCAGACCGTTTAATATACCGAATACATCGCGTTTACGTTTAGCTAAAACTCCTTCCAAACCATAGCCGAATTCTTTAGTCTGTATCTCTCTGCTATAAGTAGGACTGACTGTGTTGATAATATCTGAAAATACTATGCCTCCCTTTAAAAGATTAACCTTGTCATAGAATTCTAACATCTCCATATTAAAAAACTTCGAATCTATGCCTAGCTTCGGAAATTCATCTTTAGAAAAGAGCCCTTGATAGCCTATATTGTGTATGGTAAATATTGTCTTAATATTTTGATAAAAGGGATTATCTATGTATAAAGTCTTTAAATATATGGGGATCAATGCGCTCTGCCAATCATGGCAATGAATAATATCTGCCCTAAAATTTATCTCTTTCAATAGCTCCAAGGTTCTCCTGCTATAATAAGAAAATCTATCCAGGTTATCTTTAAAATCTCCGGTTTTATCTCCATATAAGCCATCGCGTTTAAAGTACTGATCGTTCTCTATAAAATATACCTTTATATTCTTCCCGATAACCGAATAGGAGATATCCAGTTTTAATCTCTGAATACTAAACTTAGGTTCCTGGATAGCTTTATACCGAGGCATAATAATTATTACTTCTTGGTTTAATAATTCTAGCTCAAGAGGTAACGCCCCCGCCACATCTGCTAATCCACCCGTTTTAGCAAACGGCACAACTTCAGAGGCGCAAATAGCTATTTTCATTTCACTTCCTCCATTTCCAACCAATTCTTACCTTTTTTAATATCCACCTTTACCGGCACGTCTAATTTGAGGACATTCTCCATCTTATCTCTTGCTAAATCTACAAATGCCGCTATTTCTTCTTTGAGCACATCGAATACTAATTCATCGTGAATTTGGATAATCATTCTTGTCTTAAGGGCACTTGTTTTTATCTGTTCATATATCTTGACCATGGCTAATTTTATTAAATCACTCGCTGAGCCTTGTATAGGCGTGTTTATCGCCTGCCTTTGTGCAAGTTGGCGTATGCTCTGATTTTTATTGTTAATTTCAGGAATATATCTTCTCCTACCTAAGATTGTAGTAACAAAACCTGTTTTTTTTGCATGGTTAATCTGTTCTTGTACGTAATCTTTCACTTTAGGGTATCTTGAAAAGTACGCATCAATAAAGCTTTGAGCTTCATCAACGGTTATACCTAAATCCCTGGATAGCCCAAAAGAGGTAAGGCCATAAATAATCCCGAAGTTTACTCTTTTTGCGGTCTCGCGCATCGAATCGGTAATATCTTTTTCTTCTAAGCCATAGATGAAAGAAGCGGTAATTTTATGCACATCTTTGCCGTTATTGAATGCGGAAATCAAATTTTTATCTTTTGATAAATGTGCTAAGATTCTTAATTCTACCTGTGAATAATCACAGGATAAAAGATAGCTGTCTTTACTGAATGAAATTACTGCCCGTCTTATATTTTTACCTAAATCTGTCTTTATGGGTAAATTCTGCAGATTTGGTTCGCTGGAGCTAAGCCTGCCTGTTTCTGTGGCGGTTTGATTAAAAGAAGTATGGATTCTGCCGGTCTTAGGGTCTAATAAATTCGGCAAGGCATCTATATACGTAGATTTAAGCTTTGTCAACTGACGGTATTCCAATAAAAAGTGAGGCAGTTTATGCTTATCAGCCAATTTTCTTAATACTTCTTCGTCGGTAGACGGGCCGGTTTTGGATCTTTTGACAATAGGTAATTTTAATTTCGTAAATAAGATATCCCTTAATTGTTTCGGCGAATTAATGTTAAACTGGCATCCGCTCATCTCATAAATATCCTCAACTAATTTAATCAGCCTTTTCTCTAAATCCTTGGAGAGTTTATTTAAGATTTCTAAATCTATTTTTATTCCGGTTAATTCCATTTGAGATAATACTTCAACCAGAGGCATTTCAATCTCGACAAAAAGATTAAAGAGTGATTTGTCGCGCAATTCTCTTTCTAATTTTGATTTTAGCTGCTTAATGATGTTAAGTGCCTTTAAGTTATTCATGGAGCCGGGCTTCATTACCTCGCCTAAATAATCCCAAGCTAAATCATTTAAATTATATCCGGATTTAGAAGGATTGATTAAATAACCAGCCACCATAGTATCAAAATATAATCCTTCTAAGGAGATATCTTCCTTTCCTAAAGATGCGTTCATTTTTTTAAGGTCATGACCTATTTTCTTTATCTCGGGATTCAATAATATAGCCTTAAGGTTTATGCCGGGATGAGTGAGTTTAAAGAATTTATCCTTTACCCCGTTAGAAATCTTGCTTTCCTCATTAAGAGTTTCGGTATTTCTAACGGGGTTTACATAAAATATCAGGTCATCTAAACTGTCGCCATATAAAATAAGTTCGTCCTGAGGCTTTATCAAATCTTTTAATTCTTTATCTTCCACCGTAGCTACCTCTATATCCGGCGACTTGTCTTCCTTTACCTCTAAATCTTGCAAAAGTTTCTTAAACTCAAAAAATTTAAATAATCTAAATAATTCCTGGTAATTAGGTTCGCTTATTTTTAAACTATCTAAATTAAAATCTAAGCTTATATCTCTATCCAATACGGCTAACTCTTTATTTAATTTTACTGTATCAATATTATCTTTTATCGCTGTTTTTATTTTTTCTGATTTTACTTTGTCGATATTGCTCAATAATTTTTCTACCGAGCCAAATTCTTTAATTAATGATACTGCGGTCTTTTCACCTATGCCGGGTACGCTTGGGATATTATCCGCATCATCCCCCATAAGCGCGATAATATCGGTTATCATCTTGGGCCCTACCCCAAAGCGTTCTGAAACCTTTTTCTCATCGTAGATTATACCTTCATCTTTATAAGGGCTGAATACCGTAATATCATCATCTACTAACTGCAATATGTCTTTATCGGAACTGACAACAGTTGTAGATACGCCTTTTTCTTTTGCTTTCTTAGCAAGGGTGGCAATAATATCATCTGCTTCGTAACCTTCCTGTTCAAATATAGTAATCCCATAAGCAGAAATTATCTCTTTTATCATAGGGATCTGGCTGGATAAGTCATCCGGCATAGGCGGACGTTTTATTTTATATTCTGCAAATTTTTTAAGCCTGAAGGTATCTCTTGAAACATCAAAACATACAGCCAGGAATTGGGGTTTTTTTTCCTTTAAAATCTTATTTAACATATTTATGAAACCGTATATGGCATTTGTGGGTTGGCCGAAAGATGTAGAAAGGCCGCCAATAGCATAGAATGCCCGGTAGCAAAGAGCCATGGCATCGATTAAAAATAATCTGGACTTGGCCATTTAGGTACAATTATAGAAAGTACTCACGTCAATTAAATATAATTTATTTTGAGGCATTAATTAACACGGAAATTAATAAGGGTTGGCTAAATAATGTAGTTTTTTTATTTTAAAAGTTTTTTACGAACCGCGTCTACAAAAGCGCTGATTTCTTCGTTGGAAGAATCAAAATATTCTGCGACAGTAGCCTCTTTTAAAGCGGCAACATAATCACCTTTAGAAAAACTTTTTTTGGCAAGTGCCAGATGATTAAGAGCGCGGGTTTTATTATC
>JAUYDQ010000098.1 GCA_030691725.1 Candidatus Omnitrophota bacterium | reverse complement strand
ATAAGGACAATATATTTCCGGATATAGATTATAGGGTCCATCAATAGGAAGTAGCGAGTAGCAAGTAGAGAGTAGAGAGATTTTTCTCGCTACTCGTTACTTTTTTACAATGATCGACAAGAATAATATTCCTAAGCATGGCGCGAGAATTATATATGGCAATGGCCGCTGGGCAAAAGAAAAGGGCCTTCCACGTACTTTTGGACACCGTGTAGGTATTAATAGGGTCAAGGAGATTGTAAAAGTAGCAGACAAATTAGGAATTAAGGTAATCACTTTTTTTGTCTTTTCAACAGAGAATTGGACGAGACCCGAGAAAGAAGTAAATATGCTTATGCGTTCTTTAAATAATTTTTTAGACCGAAATATTGACGAGTTAGATGAAAAAAATATCAGGCTTATGATTATTGGAAGGGATGACCCTATACCTAAATTTCTCCAGACTAAGATTAAAGAGGCTCAAGATAGAACCAAAGATAATACAGGCCTGATAGCTGTTTTGGCCTTAAATTATGGTTCAAGACAGGAGATAGTAGATGCGGTAAAGAAATTTACCAATGCAGTTATTAAAGATGAGGCTAATTTAGAGGGCTTAGATATAGAAAATTTCAGTAATTATCTTTATACTGCAGGTTTACCTGACCCGGATCTTTTAATCCGTACCAGCGGCGAGATGCGCATAAGTAATTTTTTACTCTGGCAACTCTCTTATGCAGAACTATATTTTCCTAAGAAATATTGGCCTGATTTTGGAAAGGAAGATTTAGAAAAGGCAATAGAGGAGTATCAGAAGAGGGAACGTAGATTCGGAGATATCGGGAGGACAGATGTTAATAAAGAGGCTCGTTAGTTCAATTATACTTCTTTGCATTCTGGCCATAACCATATCCATTGATTGGATTTTTGGTTTATTGGTGTCTGCTTTTACTATCGTCGGGCTTTATGAGTTTTTTACTATGCTTGAGAATAAAGGGACAAACATATATAAATATTTCGGCATTGCAATGGGAACTATAATCCCGCTTTCTATAGTATTCCGTTTTGAGCTTACCAGAAACTGGGAACTTCTTTTTATTGTCTTAGCATTATTATTTTTAATCATTATGCAGTTCAGGCGCCGGGAAAATACCGGCGTTATTGTAGATATCTCCACAACTATATTTGGTCTTCTTTATATTTCCTGGTTCTTAAGTTTTTTAATCAAGATAAGATATCTTGCCGGCGGTACCGGCCTAATTCTGGCGGTAATATTTATTACAAAATTAGGCGATATCGGTGCTTATCTTATCGGTACGCGTTTTGGTAAAACTCTCCTAATACCGCGTATCAGCCCCAAGAAATCTGTAGAAGGAGCAGCGGGCGGGTTAATATTTAGTGTATTAGGCGCATTCATAAGCAGTCCATTTTTAAATGTGGCATATTTACACCTTATGTTTATGGGTATCTCTTTAGGTATTTTGGCGCAATTAGGCGACCTTTCTGAATCACTTATGAAACGCGACTGCCAGGTAAAGGATTCAGGGCGCATACTTCCTGGTATGGGAGGAGCTTTGGATTTTATCGATAGTTTGCTTTTTACTGCGCCGGCATTTTATTTTTATATGAGTATCATTTTAAAATGAAACGCATTGCCATATTAGGCTCAACAGGATCCATAGGCCAAAATACTTTGGAGGTAATACGGAATTTCCCTGATAAATTTTGTGCCGTAGGATTAAGCACAAATTCTAATATCGATATTTTATATCAACAGATAAAAAAGTTCCGCCCGGCATTTGTTTGTGTGAGAAACGAAGATGTTGTCACAAGATTGGAATCTAAATTGAAATCCAAGGGTGTTAAGCTTTTTATCGGAGAAGCCGGTTTAGGAAAAATGGTTCAGGATAAGCGGATAGATAAAGTTGTTCTAGCGATAAGTGGCGCAGGTGCGCTTGCAGTCTTATTAAAGGCTATAGAGAGCGGTAAGGATATTGCTTTAGCTAATAAAGAGGCTTTTGTGATAGCGGGCCCTATAATCATGAAGAAGGCAACACAAAAGAAAATAAAAATTATACCTATAGATAGCGAGCAGTCCGCTATATGGCAATGCCTGAAGAATGAGGATAAGGATAAAATAAGAAATATTTATCTTACTGCTTCAGGAGGGCCTTTCAGACAAGCGGGTAAAAAGGACTTAGAAAATATTTCCGTCCATGATGCGCTAAGGCATCCGAGATGGAAAATGGGGCCGAAAATCAGCGTTGACTCGGCTAATCTAATGAATAAGGGGCTTGAGGTATTGGAAACAATGTACCTGTTCAATATAGAGCCACAGAGAATAAAAGTCCTTATACATCCGCAATCCATAATTCATTCTATGGTTGAGTTTGAGGATGGCGTGATTCTGGCGCAATTGTCCGTTACGGATATGCGCATACCCATACAGTATGCGCTCACTTATCCGCAAAGGCTGACTAATAGGCTTGCGGCAATAGATTTTTGTAAACTAAGCAAATTGGACTTTCAGGAGCCGGATTTCAGGAGATTCCCTTGCCTGGGGTTGGCTTATCGGGTGGCAAATGAACAGGGTACCGCTCCGGCTGTCTTAAATGCAGCCAATGAAGTTAGCGTAGGTGAATTTTTAAAAAATAGATTAAGGTTTATTTCTATACCCAAAATTATTGAAAAGGTTTTGGATAAACACCGTAATGTTATTGATCCCGGGCTGGATGATATCCTGGAGGCAGATAACTGGGCGAGAACAGAGGCTTATAAGTTTATTCATAAGTTAAGATAATCCCATGATTACTTTTTTCATATTCTTATTAATTTTAGGAGTCTTAATAACCGTCCATGAATTCGGGCACTTTATTATTGCCAAAAAATTAGGCGTGAGAGTGGAAAAATTTTCTTTTGGTTTTGGCAGGCGTTTATTAGTTAAAAAGAAAAATGATACAGAATACAGTATAAGTTTGATACCGCTGGGCGGTTATGTAAAACTGGCGGGTGATAGCCTGGAAGAGTTCAAAAATAATCCCGATGAATATCTGAGCAAGACGCCATCCCAGCGCGCCCTGATAATATTCTTTGGGCCGTTATTGAACTACATACTGGGATTCTTATGTTTCTGGCTGATATTCTTTATCGGTTATCCCACGCTTACTACGAAAGTAGGCGGATTAATAGAGGGTTTTGGCGCAAAAGATGCGGGTATACAGGTAGGCGATAAGATTATAGCCGTGGATGGTAAAAGAGTAGTTTTTTGGGAAGATTTACAGAAGGCTATTCAGGCTGAAAAGGCAGCCACGAAGGTTTTGCTTTCGGTTTTAAGGGATAATAAAGAATACACAATAGAGGTCAAGATTAAAGAAAAGAAGTTAGACGATGCATTGGGCCAGACGCATAATGTGGGCTTAATCGGCATAACACCGAAAGATGAAATTGTAAAGGTAAAACACGGTTTCCTGGAATCATTTATTTTAGGCATAAATAAAACATTGGATTTTACGATCCTTACCTATAAGGCGCTTTGGCGAATGATTACGGGTAAATTATCTATACGCGAATCTATAACGGGGCCTTTGGGCATTTTCTATATCACATCTAAAGCAGCGAGCGCGGGTATGATTGCAGTTTTGCATCTGGTGGCGGTATTAAGCGTGAGCCTATGTATTTTTAATCTTCTGCCTTTGCCGGTATTAGACGGAGGTCATATTGTATTATTGGCTATCGAGAAAATAAGGGGAAAGCAGTTAAGTGTCAAGGCAGAACGTGTTATTACGCACATAGGTTTTACGCTTATTGTGTCATTAGCCATATTTGCCACTTATAATGACCTGTTAAGAATTTTCGGAGATAAGTTATCCAAGTTTATTAAATAGATGACTAAAATAATAAGACGAAAGACCAGAGTAATACGTATTGGGAATATTTTTATTGGTGGCAATAATCCCATTGCGATACAATCTATGACTAAGACCAAAACTGCCGATATCGAAAAGACAATAAGGCAGATAAAAGAATTGGAGAGCATAGGATGCGAAATTGTGCGCTTAGCTGTAAAAGATAGCCGTGATGCAAAAGCATTAAGAATAATTAAACGAAGAGTCAGCGTTCCTTTAGTTTCCGATATACATTTTGATTGGCGCTTGGCTCTTGAGGCTATAGATAACGGTGTAGATAAAATAAGATTAAATCCCGGAAATATCTATAAAAAAGACCAGATAAGGGAGATAGTTAAAGCAGCAAAGCTTAACCGTATCCCTATAAGAGTGGGAGTAAATTCTGGTTCATTAAGAAAATTCCAAACTCCAAATTCCAAACTCCAAACTCCGCAGATAATGGTTAAAAGCGCATTGGACTACATAAGGGTTTTAGAAAAGTCCGGCTTTTATGATATTGTTGTTTCTCTAAAAGCATCTGATATTTTCGATACCATAGAGGCATACCGCCGGATGACGAGATTTTGCGATTATCCTTTTCATTTAGGCGTAACGGCAACCGGTTCGCCGTATTCGGGCGTAATAAAGTCTGCTGCCGCCTTAAGTATTTTGCTATCTGAAGGCATTGGTGATACAATAAGGATATCGCTTACAGATAAACCTCAAGCGGAAGTTAGAGCAGCCAAGTCTATTCTAGAAACTATTGGGGCACGTTGCTTTGGCCCAGAAATTATCAGTTGTCCTACTTGTGGCCGCTGCGAAGTAGATTTAATAAAGATAGTGAAAGATTTAGAAAATAAACTCTCTACTCGCTACTCTCTACTCGCTACTCAGCCCTTGAAATTGGCCATAATGGGCTGCATAGTAAACGGTCCGGGTGAGGCAAGGGAAGCAGACCTAGGAGTTGCTTTTGGCAGAAAAGAAGGTTTATTGTTTAAAAAAGGTAAGGCAGTAAGAAAAGTTTCGTTGAGTAATTGTACGGATATTTTATTAAAAGAGATTAAATTAATAAGTAGCGCCACTTAAGATAATAAGTTATGCTTTGGTCAAAAGATTTTATACCTACCCTAAAAGAGATACCGCAGGAAGCAGAATCTCTTAGCCACCAATTGATGTTACGCGCGGGCCTGGTGCGTATGCTTATAGCAGGAGTATATTCATATTTGCCGCTGGGTTTAAAGGTATTGAATAATATCCAGAAAATAATACGCGAGGAAATGAATTCTTCCGGCGCTAGCGAATTATTACTTCCGGCATTACAGCCGCAGGAGCTATGGATAAAGTCCGGCCGCGATAAAGATATCGGAGATGTCATGATTAAGTTTGTCGACCGAAAGGGGCGAAATGTATGCCTTGGGCCGACACATGAAGAAGTAATCACGGATTTAGTAAAAAATCACATAGCCTCTTATAAACAACTACCTTTAGTCCTCTATCAGATACAGACAAAATTCCGCGATGAAATCCGGCCGCGTTTTGGGTTAATCAGGGCATGCGAATTTATTATGAAAGACGCATACAGTTTTGATGCGCACGAACATGGATTGGATAAGAACTACAAAGCAATGTCAAATGCTTATAAAAGGATATTCAGAAGGTGCGGATTAAAAATTCTGATAACCGAGGCAGACCCGGGCGTAATGGGTGGTAATGTTTCACATGAATTTATGGCTCCTACGCAAGACGGCGAAGATGTGGTTCTGTTATGCCCAAAATGTAAATCTGCGAAACCCTTTAAGGAGACAAACGACCAGAGTTGTCCTAAATGCAATGTTAGATTAGAAAAAATAAATACTATTGAATTAGGACATATCTTTAAATTAGGCACAAAATATAGTTCGGTATTAGGTGCAAATTTTATCGATGCTAAGGGCCAGCAGAAACCCATAATTATGGGCTGTTACGGCATAGGCGTGTCGCGGCTGGTTTCTGCAATAATTGCACAGAACCACGATAAAGAAGGTATTGTTTGGCCGAAAGAAATAAGTCCGTACCAGGTGATTATCTTACCATTAGATACAACCGATAAAAAGATTATGGACAAGGCAAGGCAGGTTCATAAGGAATTAGGGCAAGGCGGCATTGAAGTACTTTTTGATGACCGCGACGAACGCGCGGGAGTAAAATTTAAGGATGCAGACCTTCTGGGAATATCGTTACAGATTATTATCGGCCGGGAATCGCTTAAGAAAAACGCGTTAGAATTAAAAATACGCCGTAATCAAAAGAAGATTATTAAAACAAAGTCAGCAATATTAGAAGAAATAAAGAGGTTTGTAAATGGATAGACAGGAAATCATAGCCGAGTTAAAAGATATTATCGGTGATTACCTAAAAATTCAAAGACTGGATTTGGTAGACCTTATCTTGCGGCATGAAGGAAGAGATTTAATCGTAAGGATTCTGGTAGACAGGCCCGAGGGCGGTATAACTTTAGATGAATGCTTTGGGCTTAATGTCCAGATAAGTAATCTATTAGATGAGAAAGATATATTACAAACAAGGTATATTCTGGAAGTTGCCTCTCCGGGTTTGGACCGGCCGCTTAAGACAAAGAATGATTTTTCACGCTGTGTCGATAAAAAAGCGAGATTCTTTCTTAATGAGCCAGTAAATGGTAAAATTGAGTTTGAGGGAGTGATAAATAAAGTAGAGAATGATTCGGTATATATTGGGAACAACAATGAGATTATAGAGATACCGTTAACAAAGATTAACAAGGCAAAACAAGTAATAGAGTAGTATCGCAAGGACGGAGATTATTATGAGCCAAGAGTTATTAGATATATTAGATCAGATGGAAAGAGAAAAAGGAATAAAGAAAGAAGTTCTTATCGAGGCTGTAGAAAGCGCGTTGGTAAGCGCTGCGCGCCGCACCCTTAATATCAAGCCCGATGAAGAATTAAAAATAGAACTCGACCGCAATACCGGAAAAATCACGGCCTTTAGAAATAAAGAAGAGATTACCTCCATAGACTTTGGCCGCATTGCTGCTTCCACAGCCAGGCAGGTAATTATACAGAAGATACGCGAGGCAGAGAAGGATGTTGTGTTCAATGAGTTTAAAGGCAAAGTGGGTGAGATTGTAAGCGGCACGGTATACAGGTTCGACAAGGGTAATATTATAGTTGATCTCTTAGGTAAAACAGAAGGGATTCTCCCGAAGCGCGAACAGTCTCCTAAAGAGGAATTTAGGCAGGGCCAGCGTATCTGCACATATGTCGTAGAGGTAAAGAAAGATACGCGCGGGCCGCAGATAATTCTGTCACGCACGCATACAAATCTGCTCAAGAAATTATTTGACTTAGAGATCCCTGAAATTTATGAAGGCATAGTTGAGATAAAGTCTATATCGCGAGAGCCGGGAGCGCGCAGCAAGATTGCAGTTTGGTCCAAGAACGAAAAGGTTGATTCTGTGGGCGCCTGTGTGGGCATGCGGGGAAACCGCATAAGGAATATTGTGAATGAATTACAAGGCGAGAAAATCGATATTGTGCGCTATAGCGATGATATAAGGGAATATATAAAAGCAGCGCTATCGCCTGCGAAGGTATCCGAGATAAAATTAGATAAAGATAATCTTAAGGCAGAAGTTATTGTGGACGACGACCAGCTTTCGCTGGCTATCGGCAAACACGGTCAGAACGTCAGGCTTGCCTCTCATCTTATTGGTTGGGGATTAGATATACGCACAAAAGCTACAGCAGGTGTAGCGCCAAAAGAAAAAGAGGAAAAAATAGAAAAAGAAGAAAAAGAAACGGTCTCATTGGAGCAGTTATCCGGCGTCGGAGAGAAGACCCTTGAGAGTCTTAATGAAGCCGGGTTCAAGACCATAGAAGATATTTTGCAGGCTGATATTAAAGATTTGATGAAAATAAAAGGTATCGGAGAGAAGAAAGCAAAAAAGATTATTGGGCAGGCAAAACAGGCACAAAAATAAGAATATTCCATGGCAAAGATAAAAGAAAAAAAGACTGCTATCAAGAAAAAGACACAAGGCACAGAGAAGAAAAAGATAACACGCAAGGTAACAAAAGCTAAATTGCTTAAGAAATCAGCTCCTGCAGCTGTTCATAGGGCTCAAAATTTAGCAAAGACCAAACCTCATCTGACAATCGCTCCTAAGCCAAGAGTTATCCCGCAAGAAATAGTTAAAGAAAGAATAACCTCTCCTAAAAAAGTCATCAAAAAGGAAGAAAAGCCGGCTATAGAACAAAAGCCTTTGCCATCCCAGGCTTCTGTGGTAGAGGAAGTTAAAGCACCTTCCGTAACAAAAGAAATCAAAATAATTCCTAAAAAAGTAGAAAAGCCGCCTATGGCTTTGGCTATCGGAAGCCAAACCATGGTCTCCCGACCTATAGAACAGAAACCATTACCAGTCGAACAGCCTAAGGTGGCACTGAAGACATTAGAATTAAATCTGCCGATTACAGTAAAAGATTTAGCTATTAAATTACAAGAGAAGCCTTCCCTTTTAATTAAAACCTTAATGGGTTTAGGCTTAATGGCGGGTATAAATCAGATTTTAGAAGAACTGGTAGTAGCGAAAGTCTGCCAAAAATATGGCTACGAGATAAAAAAGGCGCCTGGCCAGGAAGAATTAGCTTTGCGTATACACCAAGAGACAGATAAGAGTGAACTTTTACAGCCCCGTTCGCCCATAGTCACCTTTATGGGCCACGTTGACCATGGCAAGACTTCGCTTTTGGATGCCATTCGAAAAACTAAAGTTGCGGAATCCGAATATGGAGGTATTACTCAACATATCGGCGCTTATAAGGTTGTTCTGCCGCGCGGTGAGATTACTTTTTTGGATACGCCGGGCCACGAAGCTTTTACTGCTATGCGTGCGCGGGGAGCCGGTATTACTGATATCGTTGTTTTAGTAGTTGCTGCAGATGACGGAGTTATGCCTCAGACCCAGGAAGCCATAGACCATGCGCGCGCTGCGGGTGTGCCGATAATTATCGCCATAAATAAAGTCGATAAACCTCAGGCTGATATTGATCGGGTCAAAAAACAACTTTCCCAGCTTAATCTTGCTGCCGAGGACTGGGGCGGTAAGACTATTACCGTACCCGTGTCAGCAAAAACAGGTCAGGGAATCGATAATTTATTAGAGATGATAATTTTAGAGGCTCAGATGTTAGAGTTAAAAGCAAACCCTGACAGATTAGCTCGCGGCGTGGTTATAGAGGCAAAGTTATCTAAAGGCAGGGGCCCGGTAGCAACTTTACTTGTGCAAAATGGTACCTTACATTTAGGTGAAGTGATAATCGCGGATAAATATTACGGCAAGATAAAGGCGATGTATAATGATCGCGGTCAATCTGTAACTAGCGTTGGCCCTTCTTTTCCGGTTGAGGTTTCCGGTTTATCGGGCATCCCCGGGGTAGGAGAACAGTTCTTTGTTATTGATGATGAAAAAGTGGCAAGGGAATTGGCATCAAAGCGGCAGGAGAATGAAAGACAGCAGCAGATGAAGGTAGTCAAAAGAATTAGCCTAGAAGATTTGCATTCTCAAATACAAGAAGGAAAAATTAAGGAATTAAAGTTAATTATTAAGGCAGATGTACAAGGGTCACTGGAGGCGATAAAAGAGACATTAAGCAAGTTACAGTCTTTAGAAATAAAATGGAATATTATACATGAAGGCGTGGGCAGCATAAATACATCAGATGTGATATTAGCCATAGCTTCAGATGCCCTTATATTAGGATTCCATGTCGATGCAGAAGAAGGCGCTAAAGAATTAGGCGCTAAAGAAGGCGTAGATATAAGGACGTATAATATTATTTATGAATTAGCCAATGATATAAAGGCAGCTTTAGAGGGTATGCTTGAACCAAAATTAAAAAAGGTCTTCTTAGGCAGGGTTGAGGTAAGAAAGATGTTTAAGTTAACGCGCGCAGGAACAGTAGCGGGTTGTTTTGTAACCAAGGGCAAGATTAATCGCACTGCCTCTGTTAGCCTGGTAAGAAATGGCGAGGTTATATTTGAGGGAAAAATCTCCTCTTTAAAGCGTTTTAAAGATGATGTAAGGGATGTTCAGGAAGGATTTGATTGCGGTATAACTCTGAGTGGCTTTGAAGATATCAGAGAAGGCGATATAATCGAGGCTTACGATATAGAAAAAATAGCCCGTAAACTCGAAGATAAATAATACAAAATGACGAAAAAAAGAATATTAAGCGGGATGCGGCCAACAGGCCCGTTGCACATAGGGCATCTGGTGGGCGCATTAGATAATTGGGTAAAACTACAGGATGAATATGAATGTTTCTTTATGGTTGCAGATTGGCATGCGTTGATGTCGGAATATGCTGACCCTGCCGATTTAAAAGAAAATCTTATCAATGATGTTATTGATTGGCTTGCCTGCGGTATCTCTCCTAAAAAATCCACTATTTTTATTCAATCCCATGTTCAGGAACATTTAGAATTATACATGATTTTTTCTGTTATTACTCCTTTAGGCTGGCTTGAGCGCTGCCCCACATATAAAGAACAACTACGCGAGATAACTAACCGTGATTTAAGTACTTTTGGTTTCCTGGGATACCCGGTTTTACAGGCTGCGGATATTTTGCTTTATAAGGCCGAGGCAGTTCCGGTCGGCGAAGACCAGCTTCCGCATTTAGAGTTAACCCGAGAAATCAGCCGCAGATTTAACAGTCTTTATAAAAAAGATATTTTTCCTCAAGCCCAGGCACTATTAACCAAGACGCCCAGGATTTTAGGGCTTGATGGCCGCAAGATGAGCAAGAGTTATAATAATTTTATCGCCATCTCAGAGGGGCCTAAGAATATCCGCCTGAAAGTTCAGAGTATGTTTACTGACCCTTTGAGAATCAAGTTCACTGACCCCGGGCATCCCCAGACATGCAATGTGCATAGTTACTATGCAGTATTTGCACCTGAGAGAAAAAAAGAAATCGATGAACTCTGCCACAAAGCCCAGATTGGTTGCACTGATTGCAAGAAAGAATTAGCTGAAATCCTGATTAACTTTTTAGAACCTATTCAAAAAAAGAGGACAGAGCTTCTTAAGGACAAAAAGCATATATTTGATATATTAGAACAAGGTTCAAAACAAGCGGGTAGAGTTGCATCTAAGACTCTATCCGAGGTAAAGGGCTTACTTAATTTAGTATGAGCTACAAAATAAAGTTAGAGATATTTGAGGGCCCCCTAGACCTGCTTTTATATTTAGTAAAAAAAGACCATTTAAATATATATGATATCCCTATTGCCGAGGTTACCGAGCAGTACCTTAAGTACATGGATATTATGCGGCTGCTTAATTTAAATATCGCCGGTGAATTTCTGGTAATGGCAGCAACACTTATGCAGATTAAATCCAAGATGCTATTGCCGATAGAAGAGCCACAAGAAGCATCCGAAGTGCAGGAAGACCCCAGGGCAGAATTAGTAAAGCGGCTGTTAGAGTATGAAAAGTTTAAAGAGATAGCGCAAAACCTAAGAGAAAGGGAGACCGACCAACGCGATGTATTTAAACGGCCAAAATCACTCGAACAGGAGATTCCCGAAGACAATCAAGTATATTTTGAGGCAAGCCTCTTTGATTTAATTACTGCTTTTTCTGCGGCATTAGAAGGCGTTCCTAAGGAATTATTCTATGAGGTCATAAAAGATGAATTTACCGTTGAAGAAAAAGTTCACGATATTTTGCATATGTTACTTGTCTTATCTAGCTTGCGCCTTTCTGAGTTATTTACCAAAGCAAAAAATAAGATAGAGATAGTCGTCACCTTTTTAGCTATATTAGAATTAATTAAGCTGAAAGAGATTATTACACGGCAAAAAGGGTTATTTCAGGAAATAGAGATTATCAGGAACAAGGAAAATATCATACCTTATGACAGAAGAAACAAGACATAAGCTATTCGAAGGCAACAAAGCCATTGATAAAGTCCAGGAAACCGAAGAAGATGTTGTTTTAAATATCTCTTTAAGGCCGCGCAGGCTCACAGAGTTTGTAGGCCAAAAAGAGATAACGGATAATCTGAAAGTTTGCATAACTGCTACTAAACAAAGAAAAGAACCACTTGAACATATTCTTTTAAGCGGCCCGCCCGGATTAGGCAAGACCAGTTTAGCTCATATTATTGCCCATGAGATGGGCACAAAAATAACTGCTACTTCCGGGCCCGCTATTGAGCGCGCAGGCGACCTTATCGGCATATTAACTAATCTGGAAAGTGGCGATATACTTTTTATTGATGAAATTCACCGGCTTTCTAAGGTAGTGGAGGAATTTCTTTATCCGGCAATGGAGAGTTTTCAGATTGATTTTGTGATTGACAAGGGCCAATATGCCAGGACCATAAAATTTAATCTTAAGCCTTTTACCTTGGTGGGCGCTACTACGAGGACGGGTTTATTAGCTGCGCCTTTGCGGGGAAGGTTTGGGATATTTTATCATTTGGATTTTTATCTCATAGAGGACTTAGCCAGGATTATAAAACATTCTGCGAAAACTTTAGGCATGAATATAGACGAAGAAGCAGCCAAAGAGATTGCGCGGCGCGCCCGCGGAACACCACGGATTGCCAATCGTCTATTACGCCGCATTAGAGATTATGCGCAGGTATCCAAGATAGATAAGATAAATCTTGAGGTTGCGGCAAAAACCTTGGATGAGTTGGGTATTGATAAGGCTGGCTTTGATGAGATAGACCGCAAGGTCTTAAGGTTGATGCTTGAATCTTTTGGCGGTGGGCCAGTAGGTATAGAATCCCTTGCTGCCAGTCTCAATGAAGAAGTAGATACTATTGCAGATACCATAGAACCATATTTATTAAAAGCAGGATATATAAAACGCACATCAAGAGGTAGGATTGCCACAAAGTTAGCCTTCGAGCACTTCGGTATAAAATACGAAAAACAAGAAGAACTCTTTTAGGGACGTCTTTTAAACCAATCGGAAGCCGTCTTTGCATCCAATCGGAAAGGTGTCCCCAAATTAAGGTATATTTAGTATTTTGCTGCGGGATGTTGTTCGCGTGCTGAAATTTTTTGCCGTCTGCTACGGTTTACTCGTCGTTTTCGGTTAGGCTAACGTAAGGAATTGCCCTCTACTCCTCGTAAATCCTTGCAGACGTTTGCCAAAAAATTTCTTATGCGCCTCGAACCGAACCCATAAAATTTAATATAAAGATTGGCTAAAAGCTCCATTCGCTCGAAAATTCGCCAGATCCATTTAAAAAAGGAGGAAATGTGGATACTAAAAAATGGCCTGTTTTGGGTCAAATTTTAATTGGGTTAGGAGTAATCGGTGGATTAATGAATATTGCCGGGGGGGTATGGCAGAAAAATATCCTAATGATAATAGCAGGTATAGTTGGGCTTGTAATTTATTGGAGTGTTTATAAGTTTAAAAAGTGGGCATTGATAGGGCTTAATATTTTGCTGTCCTTAAGTATTGCCTTTACTTTAGTTAACATCGGGAAGATGCCTACTTTAATTTTGCTTGTTGCAATTATTTATCCGTTGTTACTCATTATGTATTTCAATTCGACAAAGGTTAAAGAATTATTCCGTTAATTACGAATATGAAACTATTACTCCATACCTGTTGTGCGCCGTGCCTTATCTATCCTCTGGAGAGATTGACCGAGAAATGGTTTGAGGTAAGCGGATTTTTTTATAATCCGAATATCCATCCCTTTACTGAATATCAAAACAGAAGGCAGGCAATAGAAAATTTTATTAAGGCGAA
>JAUYDQ010000024.1 GCA_030691725.1 Candidatus Omnitrophota bacterium | reverse complement strand
GCGGCTGGAGCAGCACCACCTGCACAGGAAGAAAAGAGTGCATTTACCGTAGTTCTGACCAGCGCAGGCGCTAGTAAAATTGCAGTAATAAAAGAAGTAAGGACAATGACGAGTCTTGGTTTAAAGGAAGCTAAGGATTTGGTAGACGCAGCTCCTAAACCAATAAAAGAAGGCGTGCCCAAGGAAGAAGCTGAGGAGATGAAGAAGAAACTCGAAGCTGCCGGCGCAACAGTTGAATTAAAATAGCCCTACTAGCAATGCCAGTAGGGACTGTCCCCGCAGATACCGAACCAATTAGAAACCAAGGGGACTGTCCCACGACAAAATAAGTATTGATTGCTAGATACGCGAGAAAAGATACCATATGATTAAACGTAAAAACTTTGCCAAATTTAAAGAGGTTTACGATTTACCTAATCTCTTAGATATACAACTTCAGTCTTACAAAGAATTTCTGCAAATAGATGTTCCTTGGCAGGATAGGAAGCATCAGGGTTTGCAGGAAGTATTTCTAGATATATTCCCTATCGAGAACCCGAACCGCACAATAAGATTGGAGTTTATTAGCTATTCTTTTGGCAAACCTAAATACGATATTGCTGAATCTAAGAGACGGGCCTTAACCTACGCCGCACCTCTAAAAGTAAAATTTAGATTAATCACACCCAAAGAAATTAAAGAACAGGATGCCTATTTTGGAGAAATACCTTTAATGACCGAAACCGGAACATTCATCATAAACGGAGATGAAAGAGTAGTAGTAAGTCAACTACAGCGTTCTCCCGGCGTTTCCTTTGAAGAAGAGAGTCACCCTACCGGCAAGAAGATATTTTACGGACGCATTATTCCCTATCGCGGAGCATGGCTTGAGTTTAAATACGATCTATCAGAAACCATACTTGCCTATGTGGATAGGCGCAGAAACTTCCCTGCTACGCAGCTATTAAGGATTCTCGGTTTTTCTACGGACCAAGAGATTATTTCAGCATTTGGAAAAGAATATCCGGAAATAACCAATACCCTTAAGAAAGATTATACCAAGAACAAAGAAGAGGCTTATTTAGATTTTTATCGTAAGATGCGTCCTACTGAACCTGTGACTAAAGAGGCAACCGAGGCATTATTTTATAGATTGTTCTTTGACCCTAATAGATATGATTTGGAAAGGGCAGGCAGATTTATCCTCAACAGAAAATTAGGCATGGACGTTTCCTTGGAAAAGAGAATTCTCGATTCAGCTACGGTTATTAAAGTAATCGAATATCTGATTAAACTAAAAGCGGGTGAAGGCAAAATTGACGATATAGACCACCTGGGTAGTCGTCGGATAAAGACAGTGGGAGAATTAGTACAGAATCAGGTAAGGATAGGCCTGAGCCGTATTGAACGTTCGATAAGAGAACGATTAAGCATATTAGGTGATTCCGACAATATAAGCGTGCACTATTTAATAAATTCAAAGTTATTATCCAATCAGATACGCGATTTCTTTACTCGTAGTCAGCTATCCCAGTTTATGGACCAGGTAAATCCTCTGGCTGAGATGACTCATAAGCGCCGGTTAAGCGCTTTGGGTCCCGGTGGATTATCGCGGGAGCGCGCTGGCTTTGAAGTCAGAGACATACACCAGTCACATTATGGCAGGATATGTCCGATTGAGACACCAGAAGGCCCGAATATTGGTTTGATTGCCTCGCTTAGTACTTATGCGCAGGTAAATTTCTTAGGGCTACTTGAAACGCCTTATAGGAAGGTAGAAGACGGTCGAGTTACGCGTAAGATCGAATATCTAACCGCAGATATCGAAGAAGAAAAAATGATTGCGCAGGCGAATGTTCCGATAGATAACGACGGCCATTTTCTAGAACGAGAGGTTTCCTGCCGCTATAGAGGCGATTTTCCCAAAGTCCCACCGAAACAGGTCGAATATATGGATGTGTCCCCAAAACAACTTGTTTCCATAGCTGCTGCTTTAATTCCTTTCTTAGAACATGATGATGCCAACCGTGCATTGATGGGGTCAAATATGCAAAGACAGGCTGTGCCATTAATGATTAATGAGTCTCCGATTGTAGGAACATTAATGGAGGGTAAGGTTGCTTTTGATTCTGGTACGCTAGTCGTAGCTGAGGAATCAGGTAAGGTAACAGCTGTTGATGCTACATCAATAACTATTGGTAAAAAGTCATATCATCTCAATAAATTTTTGCGCACGAATGCAGATACCTGTTTAAATCAGAGGCCTTTAGTAAAATTAGGCGAGCAGGTTGAAAAAGGCGAAGTTATTGCTGATGGGACGAGCACCAAAAATGGGGAACTCGCCTTAGGCAAGAATTTATTATGCGCTTTTATGCCCTGGCGGGGGTATAATTTTGAAGATGCTATTCTTATCAGTAATAGGGTAGTCAAAGAAGATGTCTTTACATCTATACATGTAGAAAAATTTGAAATCGAAGCCACGGAAACACGCCTGGGAAATGAAGAAATAACCCGTGATATACCTAATGTAAGCGAAGAATCTTTAAGGAATTTAGATGAGACAGGTATAATTCGTATCGGTGCAGAGGTAATCTCAGGAGATATTCTGGTGGGAAAAGTTACTCCTAAAACCGAGTCTGAACTTTCTCCCGAAGAGAGGCTCTTACGCGCTATATTTGGCGAGAAAGCAGGCGATGTACGCGATACCTCTTTGACTGTTCCTCCGGGCGTGGAGGGCGTAGTGATAGATGTGCACATATTTCAGCGTAAAGAACGGGGAAGAAAATCCAAAGAAGATAAAACTAAGGAACTAGCTAAAATTAGAGAACTAAAGGCTTACTATAAACAGGAGATAGAATTTGTTCAGGGTGAAAAAATAGCGCGGCTCGCCCAAGTTTTAGGTATAGATAAAAGAAAAATAGAGAAAATAGATTTTAGCGACAATGAAGAAGCAAAAATCTTGGCTTCTTCTTTTGATGAACAAATACAAAAATTAATAGCAGAAGAAGAACAGGAGATGGAAAAGGTCAGGCGTGGTGATGAATTACCTGCCGGAGTTTTAAAAAGAGCGGTTGTTTATATTGCCACAAAACGTAAATTATCAGAGGGTGATAAATTGGCGGGCAGGCACGGCAATAAAGGAGTGGTGGCCAGGATTCTACCCGAGGAAGATTTGCCTTATTTACCCGATGGCACACCAATAGATATTGTATTAAATCCCTTGGGCGTTCCTTCCCGCATGAACGTAGGTCAAATTTTAGAGACCCATTTAGGTTGGGCAGCGAAGAGCTTGGGCCTTTATGTTACCAGCCCTGTTTTTGACGGTGCTACTGAAGAAGAAATTAAGGAACTGCTTAAAAAAGCGGGTTTACCCGAAGAAGGCAAGACAACTCTTTACGACGGCTTTACGGGCGAGCCTTTTGACCAGAAGATAACTGTGGGGTATATTTATATGATGAAATTAATTCATCTGGTCGATGAAAAAATTCATGCCCGTTCTATCGGCCCTTATTCTTTAGTTACTCAGCAGCCATTAGGCGGTAAGGCACAATTTGGAGGCCAAAGGTTAGGTGAAATGGAGGTTTGGGCCCTGGAGGCTTATGGCGCAGCATTTAGTTTGCAGGAGATGCTTACCGTTAAAAGTGACGATGTATCAGGCAGAACGCGCATATATGAGGCGATTGTCAAGGGAGAACAGAGATTAACCCATGGCACTCCTGAATCATTTAATGTTTTAATAAAAGAATTACAAGGTTTATGTTTAGATATTCATCTAGGGAAGGAAAAATAATGGATGAGATTGTTCAATTTAACAGTATCTCTATAAAGATTGCATCACCCCTGGTAATAAAATCCTGGTCTAAGGGAGAGGTAAAGAAGGCAGAAACTGTAAACTATCGCACTTTAAAACCCGAGAAGGACGGCTTGTTCTGCGAGAAGATTTTTGGGCCTGTGCGCGATTGGGAATGTAATTGTGGTAAATACAAAGGCATAAAATTTAAAGGGATCACCTGTGACCGTTGCGGCGTTACTATCGACCGTTCATCTGTAAGACGAGAACGTATGGGCCATATTGAATTAGCAACGCCGGTTACGCACATATGGTTCTTTAAGACCGTTCCCAGCCGTTTATCTGGCTTGCTAGATATGTCGTTAAGGGATTTAGAGAAAGTAATCTATTACGAAGAATACGTAGTGATCGATCCCGGTACCGCGTCTCTGAAGAAAAAAGAACTCTTAACCGAAGAAGAATATCAAAAAGCACTTAATAAGTACGGAGGAAACTTTAAGGCAAAAATCGGCGCTGAAGCAGTGCAGGAATTATTAAAAGATTTGGACCTTGATGTATATTGCCGTAAACTGCGCTGTGATTTAGAAAAATCAAAAGAGACAATAGCTAATCGTAAGGTCTTAAAAACGCTGAAGATTGTTGAAGACTTTAAGAAATCAGGCAATAAGCCGGATTGGATGGTATTGAGTATTTTACCGGTTATACCCCCGGATTTAAGGCCGTTAGTTCCGTTAGACGGAGGCAGGTTTGCTACTTCCGACCTTAATGATTTATATCGCCGGGTTATAAATCGCAATAACCGCTTAAAGAAACTCGTTGAGTTAAATGCCCCAGAGATAATCATCCGCAATGAAAAACGCATGCTCCAGGAAGCAGTAGATGCACTCTTGGATAACGGCAGGCATGGCCGGCCTGTAATGGGTGCAAATAATCGGCCATTGAAATCCCTGGCAGATATGCTTAAAGGTAAACAAGGCAGGTTCAGACAGAATCTCCTGGGTAAACGCGTAGATTATTCTGGCCGTTCGGTAATTGTGGTTGGGCCGGAACTAAAACTGCATGAATGCGGGCTACCTAAACAGATGGCCTTAGAATTATTTCAGCCGTTTATTATTAAAAAATTAAGAGAAAAGGGATTTGTGCATACCATAAAAGGTGCGCGCAGGATGGTAGAACACGGAAAAATTGAAGTCTGGGATATACTCGATGAAGTAATTAAAGACCATCCGGTCCTTCTGAACCGTGCTCCTACGTTACACCGCTTAAGCATTCAGGCATTTCAGCCTGTTTTAATTGAAGGTAAAGCCATAAAGGTTCATCCTCTCGTCTGCACTGCTTTTAATGCCGACTTTGACGGCGACCAGATGGCAGTGCATGTGCCTTTGTCTTTAGAATCTCAAATTGAAGCAAAAATACTTATGCTTTCCATAAATAATCTATTCTCTCCGGCAGACGGGAGACCCGTTGTAACCCCTACCCAAGATATTATTTTAGGCGCTTCCTATATTTCTAAGGAAAAACCTGGAAGCAAAGGCGAAAATAAAATATTTGCTAACGCCGATGAGGCTATTATTGCTTATGAAGACAAGGAAGTAGATTTACACGCTAGGATAAAATTAAGAATATACACACTGTTTGATTTGGATGAAAAAAAACTTATACCCGAGAAGCAACTTATTACTACTACTGCGGGCAGGGTTATATTTAATCAGACATTACCTGAAGGCTTTGGCTTTGTAAATAAAGAGTTAAATAAAAGCAATGTGGGCGACATTGTAGCTGAATGTTACAAGCGCTTTGGCCACACAAGGACCATTCAGCTGCTTGATGATATTAAAAGACTGGGATTTGAATTTGCTACGCGCGGCGGTATCTCTATTGGTATAGACGATCTTAAAATCCCCAAGGCAAAAGAAGAGGCATTAAAAGAAGCCAAAGCTGAAGTCGATAAGATTAAAGAACAGTACCATAAAGGCATTATTACTGATAAGGAGCGATACAATAAAGTTATTGATGTTTGGACTCATACTACTGATAAAGTTGCTGATTTGCTGTTTAGGGAGCTGGAACCTTTTAACCCTATCTTTATGATGGCTGACTCAGGCGCAAGAGGCTCGAGGTTACAGGTAAGGCAATTAGCAGGTATGCGCGGCCTAATGGCCAAGCCATCGGGCGAAATTATCGAAAACCCCATTACCGCCAATTTTAAAGAAGGCTTAACTGTTCTGGAATATTTTATCTCCACCCACGGTGCACGTAAAGGCCTTGCCGATACCGCCCTTAAGACTGCAGATGCTGGATATCTTACGCGTAGGCTAGTGGATGTTGCTCAAGAGGTTATTGTTACCGACGAAGACTGCGGAACCCTGAACGGTATTACAGTATCCGCAATTATCGAAGGTGACGAAGAAATAGTGAGTTTAAAGGACCGTATTGTGGGCAGGGTAGCGCTGGATAATATAGTAGATATTATTACCGATGCGGCTATTGTAGAGGCAGGGAGCGAGATTACCGAAGAAAAGGCGCAAATGATTGAGAAGTTAGGTATTGAGAAAATACGCATACGTAGCGGCTTAACCTGCGAAGTTGGTAGAGGAGTTTGCATCAGATGCTACGGCCGTAATCTTGCCACAGGAAGGTTAGTTGAATTAGGTGAAGCAGTAGGAGTAATTGCTGCACAGAGTATCGGTGAACCGGGTACCCAGCTAACCATGAGAACGTTTCATATCGGAGGCACTGCATCAAGGATTGTTGCACAGTCATTTATAAAATCAAAGAATAAGGGAATAGTTAAATATCATAGCCTTAGAGTTGTTCCAAAGCACAAAGAATTTATTGTTTTAAATAGAAACGGTTCCATAAGTATAAATGATAAAGAAGGAAGAGAACTCGAGCGTTATGCTGTGTCACAGGGTGCCTTTATTAGCGTTGCGGCGGATGATGAGGTAGTTAAAGATATTGCTTTTATCCATTGGGATCCTTATACTCAGCCAATTCTTACCGAGGTTTCTGGACTTGTAAAATATGAGGATTTACGCGAAGACGTCACTGTAAGAGAAGAACTAAACCCCGTGACAAAATTGACTGAGCGCGTGGTCGTGGAACATAAACAGGAATATCACCCCCAAATAGTGATTCTAGATGAAAAAAAAGAGGTTATGGGGATATACCCTATTCCTGCGGGAGCGCATATCTTAGTTAATAATGGTCAAAAAATATCTGCCGGAGACCTCTTGGCAAAGATACCGCGATTGATTGTAAAAACAAGGGATATCACCGGCGGTCTTCCGCGTGTGGCGGAATTATTTGAGGCCAGGCGGCCCAAAGACCCGGCAATTATAAGCGAAATAGACGGTTTTATAGAATTCGGTGAAGCCAAGAAGGGCCAGCGTGTAATTATTGTAAAATCTCCCACTGGTATGCAGAGAGAATATATCATTCCTCACGGTAAACATCCTAATGTTTATAAGGGCGATAAGGTCATGGCAGGCCAACAATTAACCGACGGACCTGTGGTTTTACAAGACATATTAAGGGTGTGCGGCGATAAGGTTTTGCAGGAATATTTAGTAAACGAAGTCCAGGAGGTTTATAGGCTCCAAGGTGTGCGCATAAACGATAAGCACATTGAATTGATTATCAGGCAGATGTTGAAAAAAGTCAGGGTTGAAGACCCGGGCGATACGGAACTTTTAGCTACTCAACAGGTGGATAAATGGAAATTTCAAAAAGAGAATACGCGCGTAATAAAGAAAGGCGGAAAACCAGCAATAGCTACACCTCTGTTGTTAGGTATAACCAAAGCTGCTCTGACCACCGAAAGTTTTATTTCTGCGGCTAGCTTCCAGGAGACAACGCGGGTTCTTACTGAAGCCGCAGCCTCGGGAAAAGTAGATGAGTTATTTGGATTAAAGGAAAATGTAATCGTAGGCCACCTTATCCCTGCAGGCACAGGTTTTCACACTCATCGTAATTTTGAAATTACTAAAACAGCCGGCGAAGCAGAGAAAGCTTCCGCTACAGAAAGCAAGAAAGAATAAATGCCGACTATTACCCAATTAATTAGGTTAGGGCGCATATCTAAAAAGAAAAAGACAAAGTCGCCAGCTTTAAAAGGGTGTCCGCAGAGAAGGGGCGTTTGCCTTCAGGTGCGAACTATGACACCCAAGAAACCTAATTCTGCCTTACGTAAGATTGCCAGGGTAAGATTAACCACAGGGATTGAAGTTACGGCTTATATACCGGGTGAAGGCCATAATTTACAGGAACACTCCATCGTTTTAGTCAGGGGCGGCCGTGTAAAAGATTTGCCCGGAGTAAGATATCATATTGTAAGAGGTACGCTTGATACAGCCGGGGTCAACCAGCGTAGGAAATCCCGTTCTAAATACGGAGCTAAGAGGCCTAAAAAATGAGAAGAGGAAAAGCCCAGGAAAGAGAAGTTTTACCGGACCCTAAATTTAACAGTAAGATCGTAGCCAAATTTATTAATATGGTTACGCTTCAAGGCAAGAAATCTCTGGCCGAAAAGATGATCTATGGCGCTTTCGATATAATAAAACAACAGCTTAACGAACCAGATATATTGAAGGTTTTTAATAAAGCTATCGATAATGCGCGGCCGCGTTTAGAAGTAAAACCAAGGCGCGTAGGAGGGGCAACTTATCAGGTGCCTATAGAAGTAAGGCAGGAACGCGGGACGTCTATCGCTCTTCGTTGGATAAGGGATTTCGCTAAGACTAAAAAAGGTAAGCCTATGCCGGAAAAGCTAGCCGATGAAATTATCGCAGCCTATAAAGGCGAA